>CAYOFK010000018.1:15675-25353 GCA_964403185.1 uncultured Rikenellaceae bacterium
TCGACTCTTCGACCCTTCGACCCTCTTCAACCCTTCGACTCTTCGACCCTTCGACCCTCTTCAACCCTTCGACTCTTCGACCCTTCGACTCTTCGACCCTTCGACTCTTCGACCCTCCATTCTTCAATATTCAGAGCGACTCCAGCACATGGCATACGCAGGAGCCCCCTGAACCGCCCATATTCTGGGTCAGGGCCGTCCCTGCCTTTTTAAGCTGCCGCTTTCCGGCTTCACCCCGGATCTGGCACACCGCCTCATAAATTTGTGCAACGCCCGAAGCTCCAACCGGGTGTCCTTTGGATTTAAGTCCCCCGGAAGGATTGAATGGGAAATCGCCATCCAGGGCGGTCAGCCCATCCATCACGGCAGGTCCGCCCTGTCCGCGTTTTACCAATCCCATCTCTTCCATGATCATGATCTCCGCAATGCTGAAACAATCATGTACTTCTGCAAAATCAATATCCTTAATGGTTTTATCCGCCATGTTTAAAGCGCGTTGAATGCCGTCTTTTACGGCGCTCAATTCAAGCAGGTCCTTCCTTTGGCTCATGGCAATGGTATCGGTAGCGCCACCAACACCACGGATCACAACAGGAGTTTTTTTGGCGATGCGTTTGGCTTCCTCAACCGTTGTCAGAAGAACCGCTGCCGCACCATCCGTTATGGGTGAACAATCCAGCAATCTGAGCGGATCCGCAACCATTGTTGAACTAACAACCGTTTGGATATCCACCTCGAAGGGAAACTGGGCATGCGGATTCAGTGCGCCGTTTTGATGATTTTTTACCGACACCTGGGCTAGTTGCTCGCGGGTTGTACCGTACCGGTCCATATGCGCCCTGGCAAACATGGCGTACAAACCCGGAAAGGTCACACCGTGAAAGGCTTCCTGGTCCTGATCTGCCGCAGTAGCCAGCGCATAGGTGGCCATCCCGCCGCTCACATCCGTCATTTTCTCCACTCCTATGGCCAGGGAATAGTCTGATAAACCCGAAGCCACTTCCATAAAGGCGGTTCGCACAGCCAATCCACCTGAGGCACAGGCCGATTCAACCCTGGTTGCAACAGTGCCCTTATTGCCGAGATAGTCTGAGATCAGACTGGCCAAATGTTCCTGGCCCGTAAACAGACCACTGGACATGCAACCGATGGTAAGGGAGTCGTACCTGCCGGTTCCGGCATCTTTCAGAGCCATTTGTGCCGCTTCAACAGCCAGATCCCTCAGTGAGGCATTCCAGAGTTCCCCGAACCTGGTGATCCCGATTCCTATAATTGCTACATTTCTCATAATGTTCTCCTATTCCGGTTTTAAAATTTTACGTCTGAATTTTGCATACGACCCGTACTCCAGGTGGAAGAGATGCTCGTCCAGTTGTTTTCTTACCCCGGGTTTTTTATTCCTGACTTCAGGCAGGCGCCCCGTGGTTGTGAACACAAAGGCATCGCTGCCTGCCCCCGAGCCATAAGAAACCATCAATATGGTCTGGCCTGGTTTGGCTACATCAAGGGTTGCCGCCAATCCCAGGGGTGAAGAACCTGAGTAGGTGTTTCCCAGAGAAGGTGTCAACAGGCCGTGACGGTACTGAGGCTCTTTAAAACCCAGCTTTTTAGCCACCTGTACGGGAAACTTCCCGTTTGGCTGGTGAAAGATCAGATAATCGTAATCCGCAGGAGTGCTTCCGGTCTTTTCCAGAATGGCGCTGACGGCTCCTTCAACATGTCTTTTATAGGCAGGTTCGCCCGTAAAACGACCGCCATGTTCAGGATAATGCGCGTGTTCACGCCTCCAGAAATCAGGCGTGTCTGTCATGTAACAATCTGTGGCCTGTAGTTCAGCAACCAGGTTTTCAGAACCCATAATAAATGCAGCAGCTCCTGCGGCAGCCGAATATTCAAGGGCATCCCCGGGAGCTCCCTGCGATGTGTCAGAGCCAATGGCCAGGGCGCATTTGACGGCTCCGGCCCGGATCAATTCCATGGCAATAAACATGCCTTCAGTGCCGGCTTTACAAGCAAACTCCAGGTCTGCTGTATGCACCCCCGGGCAAATTCCCAGAGCCTCAGAAACAATGGTCCCCGTTGGTTTTACTGCATAGGGATGGGATTCGCTGCCTACATATACAGCCCCGATCTGATTCGGATCAATGCCGGACATCAGGATGGCGTCCCTGGCGGCATTCACGGCCAGTGTTGCACAATCCTCATCGGGTGCGGGCACCGATTTCTCATTCAGATTCAATCCCTTTCGTATCGCTGCGGCATCGGCCCCCCATACTTTGGCAATTTCCTCAACTTTTATCCTGTACCGGGGGATCTGAGTGCCATATCCAATTATTCCTACCATATATACCTCCAATTATTAATTAAATATCAAATTCATACTTAATTCCTATTCGTCGGACCGGCTTGCCTGACCGCGGCCCACCGCTTAGTGGCCGGACGAAAAGCCAAACACTCAACCACTCACCACTCATCTCTCACCTCTGAACCCTGCGCCCTGTGCTGTTTCCCCTGTACCCTCTCCACTCACTTTTATCTTTTTACTTTTATCTTATAATTTCGCCCCCTCGCCCTCTCGTTCCGTCGCCCCCTCTCATCTCTCACCTCTTTCCCCTCTCCTCTGCGCAGCAACCCTTCAACTCCCTTCCACCATTACTCCAATTCCACAAGCCCGGCTCCGCCATCAACCATCTGCCCCTCCGCCACATTCAGTTTCTTTATTTTTCCTGCCCTCGGGGCCAGTATCTTGTTTTCCATCTTCATGGCCTCTATGATCAATAACTCCTCTCCCCTTTTGATTTCCGATCCCTCCTTAACACAGACCTTAATAACCTTTCCCGGCATTGGTGCCGTTACGGAATTGCTGTTTTCCATCCACCGGGAGTCCCCTGTTCCGTACGATTCAATATCTTCAAGAACATCGGCCCGGCGCGCTTTCCAGGTATGTCCCCCAATCGAGATATAAGTCAGTTGTTCGTCTGTATGAGAAACAATTGCCGTATATGGCATGTTATTCAGTTTAATCCGGACGGCCCCATCTTTTACCGACAGGCATTCAGCCAGCAGCGTCTCGTTCCTGTAAACAAACTCATACCCGGAGTTGTTTACTTTTTGAATCAAAATACATTCGGTTTTTCCGTCCAGTCTCACAGGGATGTTCATCACACTTCTCCAGTATCCCATCTTCTTCCAGATAAAAGGCCGTTTGTGATCCACGGCATGATTTTCTGTTCCGGTTCTGTTCAGATCATTTATAATAAAAGCAGCAAGGGGTAATCCGGGGCCCATTCGTGATTTTGCTGAACGCGTATGCTCAACCAGTGCGGCCTCATGTTGCTCACAAAAACCGGTTGATATACGGTTGGATTGAAAGTCTTTATTGTTGCATACGGATCTCAGGAATCCGGTATTGGTTTTAATACCATGTATGGTGTATTGTCCCAGGGCCTTTTCCAGCCTTCGGATGGCCTGAATACGGTCCTTGCCATACACTATCAGTTTGCTGATCATGGGATCGTACAGGCTTCTGACCTCTGCTGCCCGGTTGACTGAACTGTCAATTCTGATCCCCGCCCCTTCCGGTTCCCGGTAGAAGTTCATTTTTCCGGGGGAAGGCATAAAGCCGTTGGATGGGTCCTCGGCATAGATACGGGCCTCAATGGCATGGCCCTTTTGCCTTATCTGGTTCTGCTGCACCGTGAGCTTATGTCCGCTGCTGATACGGATCTGTTCTTTGATCAGATCAATGCCTGTAGTCATTTCCGTTACCGGATGTTCCACCTGTATCCGGGTGTTCATTTCCAGGAAAAAAAAGTTCAGGTTCTCATCCACCAGAAATTCAATGGTTCCGGCATTGGTATATCCTGTTTCCCGGGCAATCCTCACTGCAGCATCGCCCATTTCTTTTCTTACGGCCTGAGTGAGGGTCACCGAAGGAGCTTCTTCAATGATCTTCTGGTACCGGCGTTGAATGGAACATTCACGTTCACAGACATGAACCACATTCCCATGGTGATCGCCCAGGATCTGGAATTCAATATGCCGTGGATTTTCCATGTACTTTTCAATATATACCGTTCCGTCCCCGAAATATGATCTGGCTTCCCTGGATGTGGCCTCAAGGCCATCATTAAGTTCGGCTTCATTGCTTACTATTCGCATGCCTTTTCCGCCCCCTCCGGCAGCAGCCTTAAGAAGTAATGGAAATCCAATTTTCTTACCTTTTCTTATAAGAATTTCGGTTTTGGTATGTACAGCGCCTTCAACCAGGGGAATATTAATACTTTTAATAAATGCCCGGGCTTTAATCTTATTCCCCATCAGGGTCATTACTTCAGCCGAAGGGCCAATAAATACAAGTCCGCTCTTTTTACATGCCAGTACCAGTTCCGGGTTTTCAGCCAGGAATCCATAACCCGGATGAATGGCCTCCGAGTGGGATTCCAGAGCCGCATTGATGATCTTCCCGATATTCAGGTAGGTGTCCTCCAGGGCCTCCTCCCCGATCCGGATGGCCTCATCAGCCTCATACCTGTGTAGTCCGTCCTGATCAGCAGCAGCATATATGGCTGCTGTTTTGATGCCCATTTCGCGTGCAGCACGGATGATCCGCACTGCGATCTCTCCCCGGTTGGCAACAAGTATTTTATTAAATGTTTTCAAAACTTCTCTGATTTTCCGGACCACATACCCGGAATTTCAACAAATCTTTGAGTTCGGGACTCCCTACTCCCTACTCCCTACTCCCCACTCACCACCTACAAAGGCAGCTTTTTCACCCATGAGGGTTTGCGTTTTTCCAGAAAGGCGCGCATGCCTTCCTGTCCTTCTTCACTGATCCTGATAGTGGCGATCATTTCCGCCGTATATTCCAGGGCCTGATCCATGCTCAGTGTGTTGACTACATCGCCTATCAGTTTTTTACATTGCCTGACAGCCTGCGGACCACTCGATCTTATCAACTCGGAGGTTTCTGAAAGATATATGTCCAGGTCTTTTTGAGCCAGTGATTTATTGACCAGGCCCATTTCCTCAGCCTCGTTTCCCCTGATCCTGCGGCCCGTTATCATGAGTTCCCGTGCACGGAATTCCCCTACTCTTTTCAAAACATAAGGCGATATACAGGCAGGGATGATCCCGATCTTCACTTCACTCATTGAAAAAACAGTTTCACTCTCACAAACAGCAAGATCACAGGCCGCCAGGAACCCGTTGGCCCCGCCGATAGCTGCTCCGTGAACGACTGAAATGGTTGGCGCCTGACAGGTATAAATAGCATGGAAACACCTCGACAACCTGTAACTTTCATCAAAGTTTTCCTTGTAGTTGAAGTTGGTGACATCCCGCATCCAGTTCAGGTCGGCGCCGGCACAAAATACGGATCCTTTTCCTTTAAGAAACACCAGGCGGAGGTCGTCACGTTTGTTGACAGACTCAAATACCTCCAGCAATTCTGAGATCATTGCCTCATTGAATGCATTCCTGATCTCCGGGCGGTTCAGCCACACCGTCATCACGCCGTCCTGTTCTTCCACCCGGAGGGTTTCAAATTTTTTCATAGATACATTCTTATCAATTCCATTTATTCCTCACATGCGGAACACCCCGAATTTCGGTTCGGGAAATTTGCGGTTCAACGACATGGAAATTCCCATGGCCAGGATTTTCCTGGTGTCGGCGGGATCAATGATCCCATCGTCCCACAGTCTTGAAGTGCTGTAGTAGGCCGAACTTTCATACGCATATTTACGGAGGATATCCTTACGCAAAGCATTCAATTCTTTTTCGGGCGGCGTTTTACCGGCGGTTTCATACTGGTCTTTTTTAACAGTCACCAGGACGTCCGCTGCCTGGTCTCCGCCCATGACAGAAATTCTGGCATTGGGCCACATAAACAGCAGATTCGGGTCAAAGGCCCTTCCCGCCATGGCATAATTTCCGGCTCCGAACGATCCGCCAAAAATGACGGAGAATTTTGGCACATTGGTATTGGCAACAGCATGTACCAGTTTGGCACCATCCCTGGCAATGCCCTGCCTTTCATATTGTCTGCCAACGATAAATCCGGTAACGTTCTGAAGGAATACGATTGGTATTTTCCGCTCGCTGCAGAGTTCAATAAAATGGGCTCCCTTCAGGGAGGTTTCAGAGAACAACACACCGTTATTGGCAAGGATGCCTACCGGGAATCCCATGATACGGGCAAATCCTGTCACCATGGTTGGTGCATAGCGGGCCTTGAATTCATGAAACCGGCTGCCATCCGTAAGCCGCATGATGATCTCCCGGGAATCAAGAGGCTGTTTCAGGTCCAGGGGAGCAATGCCGTACAACTCTTCGGGATCATAATCCGGATCTTCGGATTCGGCCACATCAAGGATCTGGCGCTCGGGGAATGGCAGTGTCTCAAAAATATTCCGGCAGATCTGAATGGAGTGTGCATCATTTTCAGCAAAGTGATCGGAAACACCGGAAACAGAAGTGTGAATATCGGCGCCTCCCAGTTCCTCGGCAGAAACCACTTCACCGGTAGCGGCTTTTACCAGGGGCGGACCTCCTATAAAGATGGTCCCCTGTTTCCTGACAATGATGGTTTCGTCGCTCATGGCTGGCACATAGGCTCCTCCGGCAGTACAGGATCCCATTACGATAGATATCTGAGGAATGCCGTTGGCCGACAGCCTGGCCTGATTGTAGAATATCCTGCCAAAGTCCAGCCTGTCGGGGAAAACCCTGGCTTGTTCAGGCAGAAAAACGCCGCCGGAATCAACCAAATACACACAGGGCAGATGGTTTTGCAAAGCAATTTCCTGAGCTCTGATATGCTTTTTAATGGTCTCGGCAATGTAGGTTCCGCCCTTCACCGTGGCGTCATTGGCCACAATGATGGATTCGCGGCCTTGTATCAGTCCGATACCGGTTACGATCCCTGCCGAGGGAAAGTGGTCATCGTATTGTCCGAATGCGGCAAGGGATGATAATTCAAGAAAAGGGGTTTGGGGATCAACCAGCAGGTTGATGCGGTCCCGGGCCACCAGTTTGCCCCGGTCCCGGTGTTTTTTAATGGCTTCTTCACTCCCACCTCTCTGAGCCCGGATGAGATGTTGCCTGAATTCCTTCAATAACTTTTTATAGGCTGATTTCTTCTTTTTAAACTCAGATGAGGCGGTGGAAATATTTGATTTTAATTTTTGCAATGGTGGATTTATATTGAAATGTTAAATTACAAAAAAAATGAGAACGATAGAATAAGATATGTATTATTAGTTCTATAACCGGAGCGAAACCTTTCCTTCTGAGCGCAGATCCTGACCCGTAGCATCAGGATGCTAAAGGAAGGGACAAGTGGCTGATAAAGTGCCGAAGTACTCCAGAGGGAAGAAGACCTTCCGGTGTCTGCAAGTCCTGAAAGTGTTGGTGCTCAAGTATCGAAGCGCCTGAGGTTCCAGACCGGAGCGAACGCTTGGCCGAACATATGGCATTATATTTAGTATTGAAGATGATGTCTGTTTTTTGGATTACATATTCTGATAAAGACGGGGTGGTACTGTGGGGCTGTCTCAAAAGTCAGATTCCATATCATTCCTGCGAAAGCAGGAATCCATAAGAGCCTGATTTTCACATCACAAAGATTCCATATCAAGTACGGAATGATGCCATTAGGTTGCTTTTGAGACAGCCCCTGGCTTCTGAAAGAAGACGGGGTGGGTTACCAAAGAGAAAGATACACAAACCCAAATCTAAAATCAGTATCTAATAAACAAGATCCCACCATCAGGAATGCTTTCCATCCGGTGGGACCATACCTGTATCAGGAAGAAACCTATAGGTTATCCATCAGGTAGCGGATCTTCAACAGGGAAACCTGTTCATAGGTTTGCTCAATTTCCAGGTCAATCTTTTTTTTCGTGTTTTTTGGATCCGCTTTCGTGGCGGTCCCACCAGGTTTCTGTGAAGACCCTTTTTGAGATTCAAGATCTCTCAGTTTTTGTTCGACACTCTTTAATTCCTGTTTCAGGAGTCTCATGATGCTGGTGCAATAAATTCCTCAGTTCCGGCTTTCATACATAAGACGCTTGAAATATGATTTCGTTGCATAACAGACACCATAAAATACTGAAAGATTCCATTTCTCAACTTCCAAATCTCAAAATTTAATTATCGATTTTAAACGTTTGGAATTTGGTTTTTGGTAATTGGAAATTATTTGAAATTTGATAATTGTGATTTGGAATTTCCCTTCTTCTTATTCGTGCATTCGTGGCTTTCCCCTCTCCTCTGCGTAGCAACCCTCCAACTCTTCGACCCCTTCGACTCCTCAACCTCCTCAACCCTTCAACTTTTCAACTCTCATCGCTCACTACTCACCGCTTCCCCACTGACGATTCGCTTGCAGCTCATGTCAGTGTCTCCGCTACGCTTCGACTCTCACCGCTCATCATCTCCCCACTCCTCCACCACTCTTTTCAATATTTCCACCTGTCCGTCGTTTTCATCTGAATAGCCATAATCAAAGCAATAGAAGCAGGTTTTTCCTTCGGGTGTTTGGAAAGAATTTGTATGAAAATCGAAATTAAAGCCCTGTGCGATCAGGACCTGTTTTTGCATTACTTTGTCACCATCGCGATTCAGTCCGGCCAGTATTTTCCGGTTTTTTCTCAGGATTGACTGAACGTTCCTGATAAAATCCGTGTCCTCTTTATTCTGGCGGTTATGGTATGCGGTCCGGCAGAGGTCGTCGCAGAATTTTTTATCGGACCTACCTGTTAAAGGTGCATTACATTCCAGGCAATGACGTTCCATATAGGTTGGCTTTTTCTAAATATACAAAATATTCGTTTAAAAAAATTTAAACGATTATAAACGTTTAATATACGGCTGGGGAATATGCATGGTTCTAACTTGCTTTAAAAATCTAGCATCATGAACACTTTTAAAGAAAGACTTGATTGTCATCTTGAGCACACCACTAAAAACAGGTACAAGGTCATTGTACGATCTGGAATGTTTCAAAAGTATCACGCAAAAAAGATACCGGGTTGCTACTACAGTGGAACAATGGGGGCCTGGGTTTTTCCGGCTTCTGATCAGAACCGGAAGAATTTCGATTCCATTTTTGGCCGTTCCAAACTTCAGAAAAAGGAACCTATTAAGGTGAATTTACACGCCCGGACAGAAATTTCTGAATTCAGAAAATATCTGGAAACATGCAGGTATTCAAGTTCCACGATCAATACATATGTTTCTTTTGTAACAAAATTTTTTGATTTCTTCCCGGCCAGATCACCTGATGAAATTGGGATGCCAGAAATAGATATTTTCAATCACAGGTTTATTGTGAAAAAAGGATTATCCGGATCCTACCAGAACCAGTTCATTAGTGCAATAAAAAAGTTTTATGAAAGAATTCATCACAAAAAGATAATCCTGGAGATACTGGGGCACATGTCGAGTAAAACTACGGAGATCTACACACATGTAAGCACAAAGAGCATTCGGAATGTCATCAGTCCGTTTGAGGATGTGTAATTATTAGGGCAAGGATTATGATCTAATATATTAGGTAACTGAATGGCACTAAACATACTTTTCATAAACTCCTGAAGAATATAATGAGTATATTTAACAAACAAAATCACCTGCATAAACAAGTTAAAGCACATGCCCCTTCGGGTTTTT
>CAYOFK010000019.1:0-24909 GCA_964403185.1 uncultured Rikenellaceae bacterium
CGGAAACTTTAGCCGCCCCATAAAGGTCGGCTCTCAGGTAATCAACTTTCAGGTCGAGGCTGATAAAAGCACTACCGGAAGCATAGATATAGAGTTTATCCTCCTCAATCTTTTGTTCACTGCTTATAATAACCGCTCCACTAGCTTGTATTTTCCTGATGGATCTATAGTAAACGAAGACTGTTTGGATTTGTTCTTTAAGATCCCTGGTCTTCTTTCGTATGGTAACCCTTCCTCTTTTAAATTTGTAGGTTATATCTTTTGATCCCTCAATCCCTCCTTCAAACCAGATCCCTTCCTTAATACCCTTGACAAGAATTACTTTAAAACTGCCTGAAGCGCTAACCTCACTGATCCCCTTCAGGGGGATCATATTCTGGATCAGATCCTGCCCTGCTGATGGCAGTACCGGGATCACTCCAAGAAGCAGGATGAAAACCAGATTTTTCATTTTTCAATTACTTTGAGGTAAAGCGGGTATTCCCTCGGAATTTTTATTTTAATTGGTTTGCCTGATTTTTTAGCCAATGTAAGTTCGCCTGATACCATCAGGCGTGAGCGTTCCTTGAGTACATATTGCTTTCGCTCGGGCAAGCGCTTATTAATTCTATCTATTTCATTCCCCAGTTTCACGGCAAAATGGATGTAATTTGTTGGTTGAGAATGCTGGCCGGAAATGGAATCTTCAACCAATATAACCTTTTTTGGTGGAATAAGCAGGGAATCTTCGGGATATCTGTCAGTGAACAATCCCCATTTATGTGCAACCGTTAAATCATCAATCATAAAATACTCATCGGGTTTATAATCATACTTAATGTAAAATGATATCCGGATCACCCGGCCAGTGTAGGTATCTATTATGATATCTCCATTGCTGTTACTGTTTCTGCCGGCAGGTTCACAGGCATAAAACAAAGATAAAATAAGAAGGAAGGCAAACACCTTCCTTCTTATTAATATATTGGCTTGAAATCTATCCACCATTCGGGAATGTCTTCCAGGCACCGACTCCACTTGCTGTACCAGGGTTGCTGGCATTATCCACACCACCAAAGGTATATATCTCTTTTCCTGTGGCTTCAAGCTCTCTGGCTGGCAGAGGAGCATGAGTGGGTGAACCTTTTTGGAGCAGGTCCCAGCGTCTCATAAAAGCCCACGTTCCCACAGCCATGGTAGCATAGTCTAACTCAAATGAGTACTCGTAGAGCAGATAGTGAATGGCTTCGGCCTCATTGGCAATCGTCACATCAGGCAACTGGCCCAGAGCCTTGCGTGGCCCGTTTGCATCATTCATTACAGCTTGTACAGTACCTGAATTACCACCCTTCAGGTCACACTCGGCTTTAATCAGATCACCCTCATAAGTCATGAATATCGGGTTCATAAAGTCGGCATCACTCCATACCGAATTATTATACCAATATTTGTTATTGGTATGAACCGTGAACAGGAAACGGTTCCTGTTAGGATTCAGGTAACCAAAGTTCTGCACATAAAAATAATAACCATCGGTACCATTTTGAACAGTCACATTATACATCCTCTCGTCATTTGTAACAATGGGTGCATAAAATCCTGTATCAGGATGGTAGAATTGCTGGTAATGATTGGGGTTCACCAGGTTAAAGATCTTCATGTCTGAGGGTAAATACCCGGCGCCACCCAACCAGCCTAACCTGTAGGTACCCCAGTCGATCATGTTAGAATACCATTCACTAGGTGAAGTATTGATATAGAAGTCTGTATCAAATCCGGCATCCACCCATGTCTTAATGGTTGCATAGGGAGTCTGGATGGTCTCATCTTTTGTGCGTGCCTCAGATATGGCAATTTTCGCCCTGTAAGAGTTACACATCTGGATGAATGTGGCCTTATCCATATCCACCTTCAGCATGAAGTCGAATTTGAAACCTGCAGGAGCTGCATTGGCTTTATCGATGGCCGTTTGGATATTAGCCAGTCCGGCAGCGATCAAGCCTTTATAATCCACAAACTCAAGTGCACTGAGATCGCTGTCGGTATCAACTATATAACCTTTATCATACCAGGTGCCCAGGAAACCCTGTGCAGCGCCCTTGATGAAATAAGCAGCTGCCTCAGCATCAATGGTCCGGTCAATTGTATCACCAGCAACCACATCTTCTAAAACAATACCATCTTCAATAGCCTGAATAATAGTATTGCCTGCCACCACTGTTGAGTTCAGATCGTTCCATGTGTAAAGGGCCCAGTCGTCACCACTGTAAGTAACACTGTTGTCGAAGGCCATCCTGGGTTCTTCACAGAAATCCCAGAAAGCTTTGTACTTATTTGTGGTAGTGGTCTGGTCGGAGATCAAATATGCGAATACACCTTGCAGACCTGTGGTACCCCACCACAAATCAAGTGTTCCACCCCTCAGGATCTGTAACAGGTCTGAAGGATTAGCAAGCGCACGATCCCTGTCCGGAGCATTCAGGTTCTCAACCTCCAGGCTTTCACATGAAACCATACCCAGGGCCAGGATCATTAATAGTGCAAAAAACAATTTTACAATTTTCATATTCTATCGTTTTTAAATTTAGAAACTAACTTGAATAGATCCTGTCAGGGTTCTGAACGTCGGATAGTTGAACTGTTCATAATATCCCTCCGGATCGTAGCTTGTATAATTACTGAATGTAAGCAGGTTTCTTCCAATAACAGACAAACGGACCCTGTCAAAGAAGTTAGCCACATTATTAAAAGTGTAGGAGAGTGAGAGTTCTCTCAGCTTCACAAAGGTTGCATCCTCTACATAGGCACTACTATAGTTGTTGCCATTATACATTGAGCTGGCGGAGGAAGCAAAGGTTACATGGTGTCCTAATGCACCCCAATCAACCATATCTTGCTGTCTCCAGTTAAAATGCATATACTGGCGGGTCTGGTTATATTTGTCACCACCCTGTTTCCAGTCAAAGAGAACATACAATTGCAGGTTTTTGAAGAAAGTGAAAGTATTGGCAAAACCAACTTTAAAATCAGCATTCCGGTCTCCAATGATACGTTTCTCTTTATTGCCGGTTGCATCTTTGTATGTTACAGCAAACTCACCTGGGAATCCAATCAGAGAATCCAGGACTACGTAACCAACATTATTCACAACAAATGCACTGATGTTGGTATTAACAGTGGCATCTGACGGATCATAAGCCACACTCCAGGCATTCATTACATAACCATTGGCATCGGTTTCAAGCTGATTCATCGAAGTCATGTATTCAGCTCCGTAAAAGACACCCTGAGTTTGGCCTTCTTCAATCCTGTAAAGTCCGCTTGTAAACGGAGGAACACCGCCAAGGTCGGTTATCTCGGAACGGATTCTGTCAAATGTAAGGTTCAAATCCCATGAGAAATTCTGATTCTGAACGGCTGTAGCGCCAAACTGAATCTCAAATGAGGTTGATTTTACTGCCCCCAGGTTCTGATACTGGGTGTTAAACCCGGTAACAGCAGACAAGGGTCTGCGGTAGTAGTCATTGATCACATTTGAGTTTGCATAGTTTATCTGGAAAGTGAATCTCTCAAGGAAAGCACCGTCTATACCAACTTCCAGTTCCTTGTTAATAGCAGGCTTCAACTGCTTGTTACCAAGCTGATTACCTGAAATTGATGAAGAGCTCACTGAAAAGGTCTCATACTGGCCATCAAAAGTAGGACGGCGTCCGGCAGTTCCATAGGACACCCTGAATTTTAATTCATTGAATCCGGGAATGGCAAAGTCCTCGGTAATACGCCATGCAACGGATCCCCTGTAAAATGTCTGCCACCTGCTTTCAGGACCGAAACGTGAAGAACCGTCACGACGGATCAATCCGTTCACGATGATCTTGTCTCTCCAGTCCACATCAGCACTAAGGAAGTAGTTCATAGTTACATCCTTACGCAGGTAAGAATCAATACTCCGGTCATCCCTCTGGGTAATTCCAAGGTCATAAACCCCCATTGTTGTCAGGTTATAACCACCGGCTGAATAGCTGTCATACTTCTCTAATTCATACAACCACTTACCTACCAGGGCAAGATTAAAGTCACCAAAAGACTTAATATAATTCAACTGAGCGGTGGTTACATTGTACCAGTTCCGGTTTGAATTGATGGAGTAACTGCCATCATTTAATCTGGCATTCGGGGTAGTTGTTTTATAACCCTTAGGATAATAGGTATAACCCTGGTACCACTTCATATCAACCGATTGTGAAAAAGAAACGGAGATGGCATCGGTGAATTGGTACTTAAGGTCGATACCTGCCACAAAACGGTCATCACCTGCTTCCCGCTCGCGCTTGTTATATACATACATCGGGTTAAAGATGTTACCACCCTGAATGTCAAATCCATCCGGAGACAGAGCATACTCACCATCCGGATCTTTTTCAGTGAGGTCAATGAAAGGCTCAATCTGCAGGCCCATTGCAAAAAATGTTCCCTGGCTACCCCTGGAGACGGATTCAAAAGTTTGCTTTGTATAACTTGTACTGATCCTTGCCGTAAACTTCTGTGAGGGAAAGAAATCAAAATTCATCCGTACGTTCATTCTGGTATTTGCAGGAAGAATGGCAATTAGATTTCCCTTTGCAGTATAGTCTACGGAACCAAAGAATGCATACTCATTACCTGAAGTGGAGATAGAAGCATAGTAGTTCTGAAAAGGCTGATTTGACATCAGGGCTCCGATATTGTCATTATACTCGGAAAAATCATGCCATTGGTTCACCTCGGTACCACCATTGTCATCAAACAATCTGCTACCCGAACTCAGGTCAAATCCGAATCTTCCATTCGGATCTGTCATAAAGGGGTGCTTTGTTGCGGCCGGATATTCCTTTGGAAGACTTGAAATACCATACTCGGCCCTGATATTTACACTGATACCCTTCGCCCTGGAACCACGCTTTGTCCTGATATGGATCACACCACCTGCGGCGAGTGAACCATAAAGGGAAGAAGCTGCAGCACCTTTAACTACCTCTATACTTTCAATATCATTAGGGTTCAGGTCCCCAAGTGTTTGTTTGGTAAGGATACCATCAATAATGAGCAGCGGTGAAATGTTACCATAAATGGATTTTGCACCCCTTAAGGATACAGAGGCTTCCTGGTCACCGTTTGATTGAACAATGGTAACACCGGCAACCTTTGCCCGGAGTGTTCCCGACGCATCCTGTGCAGGAACCAAGTCGAGCATTTCCTTATCCACCTTTGTCATGGCAAATCCGAGCTTCTTGGTAGCCGTTCCCGATGCAACACCGGTTACCACTACCTCATCCAGGCCCAGGATGTCGGGTTCCATAACTAAGTCAATTGTACTTTGTCCGCCCATGTCCATTTCGACGGTCTTCATACCGACAAACATGAACACAAGCTTCTCAGCAGACTGTGGTACTACAAGAGAATAGTTCCCATCCAGATCGGTTACTGTGCCAACGGTTGTATTTTTAACAACCACAGCAACACCGGGAAGAGGTGTACCATCTTCACTTGTAGTGACAGTTCCCGTAATCGATGTTGTCTGCGCAAAGAGGGTCAAACCCATAAACGCAAACAAAGCAAAAAGAATTAACGGTTTCTTCATAGGTAAAGAATTTAAGGTTAAATAAAAATTGGGTTAATTTAAGTAATAAAGCTTTTTAATCTGTTTCACATATCATCTGTTTTGATAACAGCAGTGAGTGCATAGATATCTCAACATTGAATAAACAGCCACTTTCCATCGAAAATGTCTGTATTCAACAATAACTTAACAGGTTTGTAAAGGACTGGGTTGTGCTTTATAACAAGCTGAAAAAAAAGATTTGGCCGGTTTTATCATATAATCCAATTAAGGTTAAAGTTAGGGTAAACAGGGTTACATCTATGATTTGGATGTGTGTAAAATTAAAAAAAAAAATAGAAATGCAATAATCGCGCTGATTTTATTAGTTTTATTTCCACGTATACCTTTCCTGGACTCTTGCTTTCTGTCTAATAATCAGCTATTTACAAAATATTTTCTACAAAATTTGATAAAAAATAAACTTAATGTAATTCTAAATTAACCTGAGTTTGCCGGATTTATAAAGGGTTTTAGGTATATCCATTCGATAAGATGCGAGCCAGCATGAAATGGTTGCGTAAAGGTCAGAAAAAGGAAATTTCATTTTGAATACATACTTACACTTTGACACATCCGGCCGTGCCCGCCGGCAGGCACGGCTGGATGTGTTATTATTATGGTGCCAGAATGCTAAATTGTTACATTGCTAAATGGCAAATCAAACTTTGGTATGAGTTCTGTAGAGCGATTTTGCAAATCGCTAATCGACTTACACCGTTTTGCTATGCAAAACAGCACGAGGATTGCACCGGCAATCTGAGTAATGTCGTTCTACAGGCTGATATGGACTTCGTATCTTCCGGGCTTATAAACTTCAAATTGAAGTTCAACACTTAAGATGACAGCACTAAAATCATTGGGAACCTGAAAAGTAATTTTTCCTGCGAAAGGGAATGAACAGCGTTCAAAGCCTGTAAAATAGCCCTCGATTCTTGTATTCCCTGAGTCTCCGATGAGCATCAGGTTGCTGACTGCCACTACAGCGCCATTTCTCAGTATCTTGAGCCATATCTGTTCACCGTCACCGGTCCGTATCACATTGATCCGGCCAATATTGTATTTATAGATAATTTTATATTCAGGATCTTCTTTTTTTCTTTCCACAAATTTATCTTTAACCCACTTTCCTGTAACAAGAGTGTCATTACCGGCGGGTGAAAAGAAATAATATGTACCCTGGCCATGCCTGAGTCCGTTTTTCCATGATCCTTCATAAAACTCCCCTGTAGACCACTCATAAGTGCCAACACCATGGGGCAGGCCTTTTCTGAACATTCCCTTATAAAAGTCAATGCCCGTAGCTTCACCCCGGCCATGAGCCAGACCGTCTTTACATTCCCCGGAATAATTCAGTGATATTTCAGGTTTCAATACTTTACATGGATCCTTTCCGCTCACAACAAATACGGTAAAACCAATGCTCAGCAGGATTAATAATACGTTTTTCATTGCCGGATCTTTAATTTTTGAATCTTTAGCAGGGACAGTTCAACTCTTTTCCACTATCAATAATTCTCAGTAAGGTAATAAATTCATCATAAAAAAGAAAGGCTGCCGTATTAATGGCAGCCTTTCTTTATAAGTCCGTGATGTTTTATTTCGGAACATCGGTATTGGTAGGTATCGGATTTTTCCTTGTATGCCACCACATCTGGCTGGTTGTACCACTGGTACTGAACATACCATCATTAGTGACTTCAATACCCTGCCTGCTGACAGCTTCCTGCAGGTTTACAGGATTGTAGATCTCCTCGTTCAGGGAGTAACGGATCCTGATGGGTAAACCCAAACCAGGGTATTCCGTATCTTCCAGCTCATACTCAAAGACCCTGGCCGGGAAACCTGTCCGTCTGACAATGTTCCAGGCCTGAACGCCCTGGCCAAACATAGCAGCCCAACGTTGTTCAAGGATCCGCCGGTACCGTTCTCCATCAGTGGCAGCAGCTCCAAAAGCAACCAGTGGATCAGCAAGGTAGGTTGCATAGTTAACCGGATAGGTTAAAGGCATCACCACGATGCCATTCTGGAAATAGCTTGGGGAAACGGTTCCTCCGTCTATACATCCCCACCGTGCCATGGAAGCGGATATACCGGATTCGTAGGCGGTCTGGGCATTTGCCAGATCATTCTGACGCATGTAGTATTCGGCTTTTATGAACTCAACCTCATCATAGGTCAGCACATACACCGGGGCATTTTCATCTTTACCAACGGCTGTCCCAATAAGAGATGTATTGGGGAAGTCAGCCGAAGCATGAGCCAGTCCGTTCTGATGTCCTGTATATACAGGTACACCGGCAACACTGTTCGGTGTTGGCTGGGCATAGATATGAACCCTGGGGTCATTCCGGGCAACCAGCCAATCGATCATTGTTTCCGACATACCCTGGTCGGTACGGGTATACAGGGTGTTATAGATCGGGTTCCTGTAGGGTAATCCCGGATATGCCAGCAAGAAGTTATCGGCATTACTTGTAAAAACCGGGTGCCCGGACGGGTCACCTAAGATAGCGGCAATATCAGCATCCGCACCTGAGTATGCAACAGCCCCTGCAGTGGTTGTAACAGCACCGGTGCCAACCAGGTTGTAGGTAAAGCTATAAGGGGTCCCTGCAACACGGTTCAGCAATCTTAATTTCAGGGAATTGCCAAACCTCTTCCACAATGCCGGGTCGCCACCGTAAATCAGGTCGCCACTTCCGAAATTATAGACGAAATTCAGATCCAGCAAACTATTGGCTTCCTCCAGTTCGTTGAAGAAGTCCTGATACATGGATTCCTGTGTGTCATACTTTGCAGTGAGAATACCATCCGCCTTCAGTCCCTCCAGCGCTTCTGAATATGGCAAATCACCAAACATGTCGGTCAGGTAACTGAAGGCCCAGATCCTGAAGATCTTGGCTGCAGCCAAAAGAGCGGTATTAGTTTCAACAGCCACCTCATTAGCAATATCTTCAGTGGTTTTATCAATTATGATCTGAAGGTCAAGCAGGGGTCCTGTATAAGGACCTTCCATAAATCCCGTCATGTTCCGGGTCTGGTACCTGTCTTCATCGATATACTGAACTTTCGACCATTGCTGCGACCAGCATCCCAGATAGGTATGTTGTATCCAGCCACCCAATTCCGTACCAATCTGACTAACCAGCACATGGCTAAAAATGTTAATGGCCGGCACATCAGTCGGCGAATTCGGATTGGTATTCAATTCCTCGAAGTTTTTAGTACATGACCCTGCAGTCAGGATCAAGGCTACAACGAGAAAAAACTTACTAAATTTTATGAAGTATTTCATTTTCATAAGTATTTCTGTTTTAAATTAACTAAAAGGCAACCTTCAGGTTGAAACCTATTGTTCTGGCTGTAGGGATTGGTGTGGAGTTCATACCAACAGAACTATTTCCTGCTGAGATCCCGTTTTCCGGATCCACATGAGGCATGTTATCGTGTATCAGCCATAGATTCCTGCCAACAAGGGAGATATTAATATTTGAGAGCCAGGGTGTAATATTACGGAATGTATAACCTGCAACAACTTCACGTAATTTCACAAAACTGGCATCAAATACAGAGAGACCTGGTTTACCCCAGTAATCTGTTTCATAGAAAGTCTGTGCTTCGGCATAAGATGTGTTTGTCACAGGAGATGTCACATCAGTGCCACTGGCATCGATAAACTGCACGGTGCCATCTGAATTCAGTCTTCCATAAACGCCATCGGCAACCAGAACACCACCGCCATCGGCTACCGGATCCCTGACATTCATGTCATTGGCATTGGTTTCAGCGGTAACTTCCATTACGCCTGCGTAATTTCCAAACCAATCGGTAATAGAATATTGAACACCACCTTTACGGAAGTCGATCAGGAAACTGAAGTTAAAATTCTTGTATGAAAAGCTGTTACTGAAACCACCAAACCAGTCGGGCATGACATTACCCAGGAGTGTTCTCTGGGGGGTTCGTATGTACCTTCCGTTAGTTTGCATCACAGGCCTTCCGGTGTATTCAACATAGTCGACGACCGTTTCGTCAGCATCCTTATAATGAATGGTGGCGTTTTCCCTGACAATGCTGTTCCCCATCAATTGTCCATAAGGTTCACCCACACGGGCATATACATAGGAACCCCAGGAGCCGTAATAGAGGTAATAATCCAACATTTCTTCATCTGTGACCGGATCGGTATAAAGTTCAACCACCATATTTCTGTTCCTCGACCAGTTAACAGTCAGGTCCCAGGAAAAGTTAGATGTCTGAACAGGTGTGGCGCCAAGAATGATTTCCACACCCTTGTTTTCAAGGTTACCTGCATTAATGGTTGTTCTGCTAAAACCAGACATCCTTGAAATATCAAGATTGATGATCTGGTTAGTGGTATTTTCCTTATAAAAAGTTCCGTCAAAACGAATCCTGTTATTAAAGAATTTCATTTCCAACCCGGCTTCAATCGACTTCTTCCTTTGGGGCTTTAGGCTTTGCGGAGGTAACGTATTGGTATAGGTTAACCGCGGCTGACCATTGAACGGATCAGACGCACTAAATGTCCCCTGCAATGCATAAGGTCCTGCAGAACCCCCAACCTCGGCATAACTACCTCTCAGTTTCAGATAAGAGAGCACATTGTTGGTAAAGCCAAAGGTTTCGGTAACTACCCAGCCCAATGAAACGGACGGATAGAAATACGAATTATTATCCACTGGTAAGGTTGATGACCAGTCATTCCTTCCGGTCAGGTCAAGGAACAGGTAGTTCCTGTACCCCAGGTTCACGGTTCCAAACACACTCTGAAGTTCAGTCTCGGATGTTGACAAGCCTGTGGTGGCTGCTACAGCAGCATTACTTACAGCATAAAGATCCGGGATAATTAATTCACTCACATAGGTATTGTTGGAATGGTAACGGTTGCTAGTGTACTCACCTCCCAGCACACCCACCACATCAAAATCACCAAAGGTTTTGTTAAAGTTCAATTTACCCCTGCCAAGAATCTGACTCCGGGTATTCAGGCGGGACGTGAAACGTCCTCTTGGCCAGTCATTCGATCCCATTGCCCTGCGCTCCAATATCTCCTCTGAATAGGTATCAATTCCTCCCAGGATATCCACTGAGAGGAAGTCGGTAATATCGTATTTAAAATTAATGTTACCGAGGAGCCTGTTTCGTTTCCGGGAATTTGTATTTTTATTAAGGGTCCAGTACGGGTTGTCGTGGTAACTATGATTCCAGTTAAAATAACGACCCGGGTTGATGGGATCAGGTTCCTGCCAGCGATCTTTGAGTACCTGTGTATCCACCTGGCGCCCGAACCACTGGCTCAGACTCTGGAGGATACCGGCGCTGGTGTAACCACTGGACACGATGTTATCACTGCGGTTTGAAATGTAAGTTCCCGATCCATAAGCTCTCAGCCTGTTGGTTACATTATAACCGGCAGCCATGGTAACATTTGTTTTTCTGAGGTCTGTATTAGGAATGAATCCTTTTACATTCTGGTCTCCCAGTGACAACCTGAAGTCACCCTTTTCATCGGCACCCTGTAAGGTAAGGGTATTGGTTATCGTTAATCCCGTTTCAAAAACGTTCTTCACGTTATCAGGATGTGATATCCACGGGGTGGGTGTTCTGACACCGCTTACCGCATCGTAGGGACTGTCAAACTGAGGAAGCGTCAAAACCTGGCCAACCGTTTGTGGATAACCGGCATTCACGGCCCATTCCAGCTTTCCTCCTGGCTGAAGGTCTTCAGCCTGCACAATATAGTCCAGTTCCGGTCCCCAGCTTTCATCGATACCGTCCCAGATTCCGCCCCAGTCTCCATCTTCATAGGCAAACTCACCGCCATAACCCTGACCATATTTATTCTGGTATTTGGGGAGTTTGAGCGGATTGCTCCACTGCCAGTTGGTTTCAAACGTGATACCCAGTCCTTTGCGGCCTCCTGCCTTCAACTTTCCACTTTTGGTAGTGATAAGGACTACGCCATTCACAGCCCTGGATCCATATAATGCGGCGGCATTCGCACCTTTCAGGACACTGACACTTTCAATGTCAGAGGGATTAAGGTCCAATGCGGAGTTACCATAGTCAGTTCCGCTCCATGGCCCTAAAGAAGAGTAAGAATTAATAATGTAGACACCATCAACAACAAACAGAGGCTGGTTATTGCCTCCAAGAGTGCTCATACCACGGATTACGATCCTTGAACTGGAACTCACGTTACCGGAAGAGCCGGTGATCTGGACACCCGCCAGCTTACCCTGCAATGAGTTCACAACGTTTTGCTCACGTGCTTGTTCAAGCTCCTCACCACTCACATCCTGGACCGCATATCCCAGTGCTTTTTTCGACCTGTTGGTTCCAAAACCTGTGATAACGACCTCATCGAGCCCGAGAACATCCCTCTCAAGGACTATGTCGATGGTGCTTTGTCCGGAAATAGCAACTTCCTGGGTTTTCATACCCACGAACATAAATTGCAGTGTTTCCGCATCAGCAGGTACAACAAGGTTATAGACACCATTTTCATCTGTGATTGTTCCCACAGTGGTCCCTTTAACAACAACAGCCACACCGGGTAAGGATGTCCCATCTTCAGCTGTAGTTACAGTACCTGCAATGTTTACAGTTTGCGCTACGAGTTGAAACCCGAAAAACGCAAACAATGTAATCAAGATTAGAGGTTTCTTCATAAGTAAAGAATTTAAGATTAAATAAATTGGGTTAATTGAAGTAATTAAAGCGTTTCAATCTGTTTAGCATATCATCTGTTTTGACAACAGCAGTAAGCACATAGATATTTCAAAGTTAAATGAACAGTAATTTTCAGATGAAAACTTCCGCATTCAACAACAATTTAACGAGTATGAAAAAAATTGACTTGTGTTTTATGAAAAGCGGAAAAAACAGATCTGGTTGGTTTTCTCATAATTTTCCATTTAGGGTTAACTGTTAAGGGTAAAAGGTTAAATCCAATGTTTTTGAATACAAGTAAAATTAAGAAAAAAATCAAAAAACCAATTAGAGTACGGGTTTTAATAAAAATATTTGTAATTACCACCACCCGGAAGCTAATCTAATATATTGGTTGTCTGATATTTATATTATAATTTGCAAGATGCAAAAATAATAAGTTCAGGGTCATTCCAAATCAATCTGTTTAATCTGTGTTTGTGGAACTTATACAGGTATTTAGATATATTATAAATGACGTGAGGCGACATGAATTGGTTGCGTAGATGCCGGAAAAAAGATGGAATTGTTGAAGAGATAGTAGAAAAATTGGAGCGCAGGGATATCGTGGTCCGGCTTCCAGAGTCCGGCCAGAGGGAGGTACCTGCCTGCAAGGCACGGCTGGAAGTGTTGTATTTTATGATAATCCAGGTGTTTTAACAAATGAAATAGCCTGTGCAGATCCTGAAACGGGTTCAGGATGACCCGGTTTTGATTTGACGGGCACATAAACAAACCGTGTCCGCTGAAGTCTCTTTTATTGGGATGCAGGTGGATACACGATTCAGATACCTTCCTCCACTAACTTCAGTATCTCTTGCTCCATCTTTTCCGCTTCGCTTTCAATGGCTTCTCCCTTCCCGATGATATCTTCCACAAATTTCCTGTCTCTAAGATCTGCAGCATTGATCTTTACATTCAGGAAAGCCCCCCGGATACAGGCTCTGGCTGCCAGAACCCCCACACCCACATCCGATATGGAATTCGGATTTCCCGACCGGGCCATTTCTTCCAGCACTTCCATGGCCCTTAGGGCCGTCTCCATTATCCTGAATGGCACCATGATGGCATTCCTGGTAGCCGCCTCCACCGCTTCTTTCCGGGTTTCCTGTTCAGCCCTGGTCTTTTCAGGAAGTCTGAAAGCGTCCAGGATCTTATTAAAGGCGGCTGTATCCTCATCCACAAGCCGCAAAAGTGCTTCCTGGTATTGCTTGCCTTTATCTGCCCAGTCTGAATAATATTCCCATTTGTTGTCCCATCCCCGTTTATGTGAGGAAAGGTTTGCAACCATAGTACCCAGGGCTACGCCCATTGAACCCAGGTACGCAGAGACCGAACCGCCTCCCGGTGCAGGCGATTCCGAGGCCGTTTCATCCATGAATTCTCTCAGTGTCAGTTCTGCCAGATCCTTCCGGTCCTTCAGGTCCAGCAAGTATTCTATGATCTTCTCTTCCGGTTTGAAGGGATAAAGTTCATCCAGTCCCATTGATTTCACCGCAATCTTAATGAGTTCCTTATCCGATACACCTACCGATCTGTGTTGTTTTTTCAAAAAATACCTGCCGGCTTCCAGCATGGCATTCAGGGGGATCAAACCGACCAGTTCCGAACCAGTCACACGAATCCCACGCTGATGTGCCCTTTTGCATACTTCATCAAAAGCCACATGCACCGGTGTGAGAGAAATATTTGTCAGGTTCATGGATATCTGTGCAACCCCAAATTCTTCAATAAACCAACCGATGGCCTTAACTTCTTTTAAAGAGCCGGGTATATATACCGGATTGCCTTCATCATCTTTAACAATGGGGCCGGTTACGGGATCTCCCTTGCGTTTCACGCGCCCCCGTTCCCTTACATCAAAGGCAATGGCATTGGCCCTGCGTGTGGACGTCGTGTTCAGGTTTACATTATAAGCCACCAGGAAATCACGGGCTCCGACGGCTGTGGCTCCTGATCTTTCATTAAATGTTGCAGGGCCGTAATCCGGTTTCCATCCGGGCTTTTTAAGCTTCTCCGGCAGGGCTTCATATTCACCGGAACGGACAGTTGCGAGGTTCCGCCACTCTCTTTTGGTGGCGGCATTCTCATAACAATACACCGGGATCTTCAGCTCATCCCCGATCCGTTTTGCCAGTATATGGGCATATTCAACGGTCTCCTCCATACTGATGTTTGCAACCGGAACCAAAGGACAGACATCGGTGGCTCCCATTCTGGGATGTTCGCCGGTATGTTTGCTCATATCAATGAGTTCCGATGCCATTTTTACTGCCCGGAAAGCTGCCTCAATGACGTCATCAGGCCCGCCAACGAATGTCACAACAGTTCTGTTTGTGGCTTTCCCGGGATCCACGTCCAGCAACCGCACACCTTCCATACACTCAATTTCATTTGTGATCTGTTTGATCAGGTCTATATTGACCCCTTCACTGAAATTGGGCACGCATTCGATTAACTTGTTCATATGTTGAATTAGATTTGGTCTTTTCGATTATGGAGTTACAAATATAGTTTTTATTGAAAAGCATGTGGGAATAATTCGCTTCGCTGCTATCGAATCAGTCGATTTTATTAATTGTCTTCCCATAATTTCTTTTTGGAACTTATTCCAATCCTGAATCAAATTCCAAATTTATTCCCCAAGATCCAATGAGATTTGGTATATTTTTAAATCCTCTAATTTCATCTTTAACTAGTTATATAAACTATTGAATTTCCATCGTATTACCATTGTATTACTACCGCATAACCTCCCCGTTTAAAATCACTGTTTCCACCAGGTCACTCCCATAGGCATACGGCAGGTAGTGATAATTGGGTACGGGTTTGGTAATAAAAACATTGGCTTTTTTACCTCTGAATACAGTTCCCAGCTCCTTCTCCGCACCCATGGCATAAGCTCCGTTGAGGGTTGCGGCATTGATGGCTTCCGCCGGGGTCATTCGCAGGTTGATACAAGCGAGTGACAGGATCAGTTTCATGTTTCCTGAGGGTGAGGATCCGGGATTATAATCAGAGGCGAGGGCTACCGGCAGACCGGCATCCATCATTTTGCGCACCGGAGGATTGATCATGTTCAGAAAAAAGGAGGCACCGGGAAGCAGCACAGGCATGGTTTCCGTCCCAAGCAGGCATTCAATTTCCGCGGGACCGGTGTATTCAAGATGGTCCACAGAAAGTGCATTGTATTTAACCCCCACCTGAATGCCACCGGAAAAGTCCAGTTCATTGGCATGGATCCTGGGCCGGAGACCATATTTTACAGCTGCTTCAAGGATGCGTCCGGTATCTTCCACTGAAAAAAAACCGCGGTCACAAAACACATCCACAAAGTCGGCCAGGTTTTCTCCGGCCACCGCCGGAAGCATTTCATTGACAACAAGGTCAACATACTTTGATGGGTCCTTTTTAAACCTGGCAGGGACCGCATGCGCACCAAGAAAAGTAGCCTTTATTGTTATGGGTGTTTCCTCATCCAGGCGTTTTATAACCCTAAGCATTTTTAATTCCCCCTCAATGCTCAGGCCATAACCACTTTTAATTTCCACGGCTCCGGTCCCCATTTTAATGATCTCATGAATCCTCGGCAAAGATTGTTCAAACAATTCACGTTCCGGGGTTTCATTTAACAGTTTGGCAGAATTCAGAATGCCCCCTCCCTTCCCGGCGATTTCCTCATAGCTCAGCCCCTTGATTTTGTCAACATATTCCAGTTCACGGCTTCCGGCATACACCAGATGGGTGTGCGCATCACAGAATGAAGGCACTACCAGTTTGCCGGTGGCATCAATTATCTTCCCTTGTTCATACTCAGGAATTAGTGTTGACATAGGTCCGAAGTCTTCAATCTGTCCGCTCTTAAAATACAGGAAGGCATTTTCCAGGGTATTCAAAAGGGCCATATCTTTTCCGGCAACCCAGGTCCGTGGAGTTTCTTCAATCTGTACCAGGGATTTAATATTTTTAATAAGAAGCATAGTGATGTTTTTAATGGTCATTCAAAAGTAATAATAAGTGGAAATAATAAGGGGGTTGATGTGTTGAATAGTTTAGAAGTTTAGAGCTTGAGACCGGTCTGGACGCATAGTCACGGGGTGGCTCATTGATCTTAAGTTAAACGCCCGGGCCGGTCAATACTCAGACACCCCGCGACTTGCCTGCCAACAGGCATGGACCTCTCTTTAGTAAAACGCCGAAAGGTTTTCCTGACTTCCGGTTTTTGTTAAATGCTCTTTGAATTTTCCATTTAGCAAATAATTGTATCTTTAGTTCATCTAATTCCTGACAAACCAAACAAACCAAACAATGAAGTTTTTTTTCTCTTTTTGCCTGCTGTTTTTTCCGGGATTACTTATCAATGCACAGGAAGGACAGTCTCCGGCTGATAAAGAAGTTGTTGACACCCTAACCGGCGACAAGATCAAAAAAGGCTGGACCTGGGGGGGTGTGCCGGCCGTTTCGTACGATGCCGATATGGGATTCCAGTACGGTGCTGCCCTGAACTTTTATTATTTTGGAGATGGAGGCATCCGGTATCCCGACTACGACCATTCCATTTATGTAGAATGGTCGCGGTACACCAAAGGCAGTGGGATCAATCGTTTTCAATATGATGCCCTCAATTTGATCCCCGGTATCAGAATGACATTTGAAATCTCGTACCTTACCGAGCAAGCCCTTGATTTTTATGGGTTTAATGGTTATGAGTCACGCTATGATTCGAAATTTGAAGACGACTCCCATCCTGAATACATCTCCAGAATGTTCTACAGGCATGAAAGAAAGCTGTTCCGGATCTTTGCAGATTTTCAAGGCAACATCATCAAAGACCGGTTGCTGTGGTATGCCGGAGTGGCCTTCAACAGCTTTAAAATGGGACCTGTGGACCTGGATAAACTCAACAAGGGTAAACCTGATGACAAAATATTGCCGGACACCAATTCTGTATATGATATTTATGTTGAAAAAGGGCTGATAAAATCCGACTCGGCAGGTGGCAATGCCAATTACATCTCAGGGGGACTGGTATGGGATACACGGGATAACGAACCCAACCCGATGAAGGGGATCTGGACTGAGGTCGTATTCCGTTGGGCCCCATCATTTCTGGGCAATGGAGATTTTGGACACCTGAAGTTTGCGTTGACACACCGGCAGTACTTCACCATAATTAAAAGAGATCTGTCTTTTGCCTACCGGCTCAGCTACCAGGCCAACATTGCAGGGACTCCACCATTTTATGCACAACCGCTTCTGATCTATACGTTTTACCGTGGATACATTGCCCAGGGACTGGGTGGGTCCAAATCACTCAGGGGAATAATGCGGAACAGGGTGATTGGTAATTCTGTGTTCCTGGGAAATTTCGAACTCCGCTGGAAAGCCATCCATACCACATTCCTGAAAACGAATAATCTCTATATCGGCATAAACGCTTTCCTTGATACGGGTCGCACACTGGGTAATTATGAACTGGATAAAGGCAACCTGACTCCTGAAGAGTCTGACCTGCTGTTTGACAACGCCAGGGACAGCTTCCATTCCTCATTTGGTGCAGGTGTACGTTTTGCATTAAATCAAAACTTTATTATTGCAGCTGATTACGGGATTCCCCTGGATAAAAGAGATGGTTCAGGCGGCCTGTATATTGGATTGAACTACTTGTTTTAAATGGTAAAGTACCTGTACAAAGCCGAAAGGCGACGGAAATATTTCAGTGTCCGCAGGTTTCTGATTGCCGGCAGACACAGATCGAAAGTAAAAAATTATCTAAACTATTAACCCAACAATCAAATACATTATGAAGAAAATACTTACCATCACCCTTATCCTGTCTTTGCTGGTCATCAGTGCCGGCAAAGCCCAGTATAACCCCTACAAACAATTCAGCCTGCTCCCGGAATCCATTTTGGATGAGATCATCGGGGAAGCATCAGGCGAAATGGCCATGAATCACATGATTGAAATGGCCGGATACAACAGGGGACGTACAAAAGCCGAGTTTGAAGGCAACTTTTACGAAGCGGACTACACTCTGAAAAAACTGAAAGAATACGGCATCCCTGAAGCACAAATTGAACGGTTCCCCGGCCGGCAGGCTTGGGACGGCATCCGGGGAGAACTTTGGGAGATCAGTCCGAACAGGAGTAAGATCGCCGATTATGACGATCTCAAGGCTGTGCTTGCATCCGGGAGTAAAAATGCCGATGTGGAAGCCGACCTCGTTTGGGTTGGAGATGGATCTGACCTTGAAAACACTGAGGTTCAGGGCAGGATTGCTGTCACATCCGGATCGCTCTACAGGGTCGGCAAGATTGCCATCGAAAAAGGAGCGGTGGGCATAGTTACAGTGGGCGGAATTCGTCCTCTCAGAGACCCCCTTCAAATTCCATGGAGCGGCATCCGGGGCAAAAATGCCACATTTGCCTTTAACTTGAATGCACGTGAAGGCGATCTGCTGAAAAACCGGCTGATCCGTGGAGAAAAAATCAGGGTCCACGCGGTAGTGGAATCTGAAATGAGGGACTACGACCTGCAGGATCCCACCGCAGTTATCCCCGGAACAGATCCGGATGCCGGAGAGGTGATCCTGACTGCCCATCTTTTTGAAGGCTATACTAAAATGGGGGCCAATGATGACATATCAGGCTCTGCCGCCATTCTTGAAGTGGCGCGGATCCTGAAAACGCTGATAGATGAAAACCGCATTCCAAAGCCCAGAAGAAACATCCGGTTTCTTTGGATCCCCGAATTTTCAGGAACCGGCCCCTGGGTGAATGCCCATAAGGACCTGATGGATAAAACCCTGTGTAACATCAACCTGGATATGGTAGGTTTGTGGCTCAGCAAGAGTCATTCCCACCTGTGCCTCATGCGTACTACTTTTGGCAACCCCCATTACATCAACGACGTAATGGAAAATTATTACCGGTACGTAGGGGAAACCAACCGGGAGACCATACATACCAGGGGATTTACAAAAAGAATAGTGGCACCAAGCGGATCGGATGAACCCTTCTATTATAAAATAGAAACCCATTACGGGGCTTCCGACCACGAAGTGTTTAACGACTGGGGCATCCAGGTTCCGGGGATCATGATGATCACCTGGCCCGATTTTTATTACCATACTTCAGAGGACCGCCCCTACAACTCTGATCCCACACAATTGAAAAGGGTGGCCGTTATCGCTGCCAGTGCAGCTTACACTATCGCAAACGCAGACGCCGGTATGGCTGAGAAAATCGCCGGGGAAACATTTAGTAACGGTTCAAACAGAATGGGCAAACAACTGGCCTTTGCAATGGATGAATTGAACCACTGCGATGCAGAATCCTTTGAAGCCACCTATAAAAGGGTCTCCCGGAACCTTGATGCCATTTTTATGAATGAAAAGGAAACCCTCGGCAGCATCCTTGAACTGGCCCCTGCAGACGCATCCCTGAAACAATACCTGACCCTGCTGAAGGCATCAATTGATAAAAACGGGGCGCTGCATAAAGACATTCTCAGGGAACACATGAACCGAAGGGCTGATATATTGGGCCAAAAACCGGCCCCTCCCGTTCTGTCAGATCTTGAGAAAAAAGCCTCCGGGATCATTCCCAGGCAAACCAGCCTCGTTAAGCAGGAAGGATACAGAGGGCATGCCCGTCTGATCATGGAGGTCTCAAAAGAGCAGGGCGAAAAATACCCCTACAGAGAGGGACTGGCAGACAGTCGTGAATGTGCAAGGCTTATTGACGGTAAACATAGTGTACTGGATATTAAGAAGATGCTGGATGCCCAATACGGGGAATCAGACCTGCAGTCCATATTAAACTATCTTGAGATCCTTGAGCTGGCCGGACTGATAGAAAAATAGAACCGGTTCCACTGGCATAGATTTTATAGTGTTCAAAATAATTCAGGAATGAACGGACCGGTTAATCATGTTTTTCCCGGGATCTCCCTGCTTGGGGAAGAACACATTCTCGATGTTCACAAACAGTCACTGAAAATCCTGCAAACCACCGGGGTTCGTGTAGATAGTGTTGCTGCAAGATCTGTTTTCAGAAAGAAAACCGGCAGTCTTTCTGATGGGAACATCATAAATATCCCGGAAGAAGTTGTGGAATGGGCCCTGAAGAAAACACCCGGCACTTTGTCAGTTTATGACAGAAACGGGAACATGGCTTTTAAAATGCAGGCCGGTGAAGTGCGAAACACAAAATTTGGGATCGGCGTCACAAATACACATTTCCAGGAGGTCAGGACCGGCCACGCCATACCTTTCAGAAGAGAACATAACAGCCTCTCCGTACAATTGGGTCATGCCCTGTCAGGGTACGACATGGTATCCACCATTGGGATACCCACAGATGTGCCTTCAATGAAGGTTGATCTGTACAACACACTGGATCTGTATGCCCATACAACCAAACCTCTGATCCTCCTGCTTCTGGAGGAAACGCAAACAGAACAGGTTTTTGAGTTGCTGGCCACCATTCATGGCCGGTTGGATGACCGTCCCGGGATAATGTGCTATGTAAATCCCATCACTCCTCTGATCCTGAATGAGTCAACCACAACCAAGATCAACGCAGCAATCCGGTATGGTTGCCCGGTGATCTATTCAAATTACGGAATGTATGGCGCTTCCACACCCTTCGATCCGGCCGGAACCCTGGCCCTGATGCACGCCGAACTTTTAGCCGGTCTGGTTTACTGCCAGCTTATCAGGGAAGGTGCTCCGGTGATCCTGGGAAGCTTGCCGGCCGGTTTTGATATGCGTACCATGACGAGCACCTATAGCACGGCATCCATGCTTCTGAACCTGGCCTGTGCAGAAATGATGGCTCACTTTAAGATACCCCATTGCGGGACTTCCGGAAGCGGAATTGGCTGGGGAGCAGACCTGCCGGCCAGCGACCATCTCTGGATGAACCACCTGACCAGTTGCCTTGGGAAAGTGGGACTGGTACCCTTTGTGGGTGGCAATTTTAATTCCCTGGCATTTTCGCCGGCCATGGTGGTGTATTCAGATCTCATCATCAGTCAGGTCCGGGACTTTATATCCGGATTTTCCCTGAACGAATCAGCGTTTGGACTGAAAGAGATCCATGAAGCAGGTCCTGGAGGGAACTTCCTCACTTCGCCGCAAACCCTCAGTCAGTTTGAGAATAAGCAGAAGGGGCAGAACTTCTGGAGCGGCATGTCATTGGAACAATGGCAGTGGGACGGATCTCCTGAAGCCGGCAGGCGATTGAAAGAACACACCCTTAGAATTTTAAAAAACCTGCAACCGCCTGAAGGATGTAAATCCATCATTGAAAAGGGTGAAAACTTTATCAGGAATCTGAAATAATCCCGGGGGACCGGAGGGACGAATTTTTTCACGAATTATGATCTGCAAAACCGACAAACAAGAAAAAAAATCCATCGGACTCTGGATCTCAACAGCTTTGGTTTCAGGGAATATGATTGGATCCGGAGTATTTTTACTTCCTGCCGCCCTGGCCTTTTATGGTGGAATATCACTTTTTGGATGGTTGTTTTCAACACTGGGGGCCATCCTTCTGGCACTGGTATTTTCATATCTCAGCAAACGAAAACCCATGATCGGAGGACCGTATATCTATACCCGTGACCAGTTTGGTCCACTTGCAGGATTCCTGGTTGCATGGGGCTACTGGATCTCGATCTGGGTAGGGAATGCAGCTATTTCAACAGCTGCGGTGGGCTACCTTGGCTCTTTATTTCCGGTAATCCGCGGGCATAATGAACTCTCTGCATTGACAGCCATCTTGTTTATCTGGTTCTTTACATGGGTTAACACTCACGGCATCCGGACGGTAGGCAAAGTGCAGCTGGTTACCACCATCATTAAAATTGCCCCCTTGATAATCATTGGCTCCCTCGGATTTTTGTTTTTCAATCCCGGTCATTTTCATCCTTTGAATCTTAGTGGTGAGTCAAATGCAACAGCCATTCAGGCCACTGCAGCATTGACCATATGGGCATTTCTGGGTCTTGAATCCGCCACCATTCCTGCCGATAAGGTCAGGGCGGCTGTCAGGACCATTCCCCGTGCCACCATACTTGGAACCCTCATCGCTGCCCTGGTTTATATATCCAGTACAACAGCCGTAATGGGGATCCTTGATCCGGGGCAACTGGGAACATCTGAAGCCCCCTTCTCTGATGCCCTCACCGGTATCTGGGGATCCCGGGCCGGAATGGCCACAGCCGTATTTGCCATCATCTCATGCCTTGGTGCACTGAACGGATGGATACTGCTACAGGGACAGATCCCCCTTGCTGCAGCATCTGATGCCCTGTTTCCGCCCATATTTGAAAGGGTGTCAAAAAAAGGAACCCCGGTTTTGGGAATCCTCATTTCAAGCATACTGGCTACCATATTGATCATCACCAATTATACAAAAGGCCTGGTGGGGATGTTCACCTTTGTCATCATGCTGGCCTCCCTGGCCACCCTGATACCTTACTTTTTTTCATCTCTTGCACAAATTAAATATCTGATAAAAGATAAAAAAAACACACCGGTCCGGGCCTTCCTACCCCAGGTTGTAATTGCCATTCTTGCAGCCCTGTTCTCAGTCTGGGTTATAGGGGGACTGGGTTTTAAGGTCCTCCTTTGGGGCTTGGGTCTGCTGCTCCTGGGTTTGCCGTTTTACTACCTGCGGCCAAAGAAAGCTAAGCAAATTCCACTGTAGGGGGCTGTCTCAAAAGTCAGATTACATATCATTCCTGCGAAAGCAGGAATCCATAAGAGCCTGATTTTCACATTACAAAGATTCCGTATCAAGTACGGAATGATGCCATTAGGTTGCTTTTGAGACAGCCCCAAGCGATTTGGAAAATCGCTCTACATGCAGTCCGCTATTTGTTTTAAAGCAATGAAACGATTTAACAATTTAGCAATCTTTTCCCATAATCATACCAGGGGTATAGTTCCGTCTGCCCGCTCTAAGCCATACCTGCCGGCAGGCATGGCTGGCAGTATCGAAAAACAAAGCGGGTCAGGGCATAAAATGATGCAGTAACTGCCCCGTTCCGATCCCTAAAAAATTTCCCAGAACATAACCCAGTATCCCGATGGTCAGACCGGAAATGATCACATCTTTATTTTTCAGGGCGCTTGCCACAACTGGAACAAAGGGAGGCGAATATACAAGGGCCGTTGAAGAAATGATCATGGTATCCGTATCAATCTTAAAGGGTATGGACAGGAGTACATGCACAACCAGGGAGCCATAAACCACCATAAATATATACAGGAACAGGTTCAGATACTCGATCCTGAACATATCTTTTAAATTGGCCATAGAAGCCACAACCAAACAAAAAAGGATGATCAGATACATCCCAAACTGGAAGGTCCTGGCCAGTTTATTGATCCTGCGTATAAGTGAAACTGCCAATCCCAGAACAGTGATCACGAGGATGAGTACAGCCATTTGAGGATTGAACAGGGCCTGCATAAACGTCAGATCGGTGTTGACCATCCGTGCCAATCCTCCAAGGATCAGGCCCAAAATAAAGATGCAGAAAGCAATTCCAATGGCCTTCAGGAGTCCTTTAATGGTTGATCTCTTAAACATGCCTGAATAATCATCGATATCAGATGTCACTTCTTTTACATCCACATCAGAATCCTTTATTCCGGGATTTTTAAAAGCCGGCAATACAAGGCCAATGACCCTTTGACCAATGGTGATAAGCAATAATAAACAGGTGGCTCCCACAACGATATCATAGGTATTGGTCATGATAAAGAGTTCCTGGTTGTTCTCAAGGACCCCAAGGCCGGCTGCAATGGAGGCTACGTTTGGAGTGCCACCGGAGTAAATACCTATGATCATCCCTCCCACCATATCAATATTCTCTACAGTATTTCTGAAAATGAAAAACCCGCTATAAACTACCACGATTACAGAAATGAGGGCCAGAACCAGGGATAGAAAAGTTTTTTTCGCCAGCCGCAGCCATTTTCTGAGATCAAGAGAAAATAGCAACAATGGAATGGCCAGCGGAATAGTGATGGACATCAGCATGTCCTGTAGCGAGGATATCCGGTTGGAATACAGGTCTTTGGAAGTAATGATACCCTGGCCAAACAATTCTCCGGCCTTATCAGACGGCAGGGCTGCTTTGCCTTCCAGGAGCCCGCGATAAACTTCGCTGGCCTCTGGGAAAATCCCGATATTTCCTATTAATAACCCGAAACCATAGGCTAAAACCACCGCCCCGACTTTATTTATGAAGGGTGATTTTTGGGTCCAGAAAATAAGTAAAACAGGGAATAAAATGTAGAAAAGAACGAGTATTAGAACCATAAATGAAAGTATTGACCCGGAAACGAATATAGGGAAAAAAAATTAAAGAACGGGGTGAACTTTCCTGCCGTCCAGACTAATGGGCCTACTGCCTGTATTAGTCCCCATTCTTTCCAGGTTGCATAAGAACCATTTAGAATATTAGACTTTGAGGTCTTAATAATGGCAGACTTCATGTAGATCGACTTTGTAAGTCGATTGGGTTTCGGAGAAACC
>CAYOFK010000020.1:0-2579 GCA_964403185.1 uncultured Rikenellaceae bacterium
AGGATGGTGGTGTCGTCAAGGATGACAATGCCCCCATCAGGACCCTGCTCCATGTGGATCCCAACAGCCTCTCCTTTGTTATAATTGGCACCTCCGAAATAGTTCCTGACAGTTTCAACATTCAAATCCAGTTTTTTTGCAATTTGGTGCATACTCCCGTCAGGAAGTTGATCCTTGATTTTGCGTAACTCGTTAAATGTGATTGTTTTAGTCATATTATAGTAGGTTTTTTACATTAGCAGACACACGTCCTAAAGATAATTAATAAATCCTAAACAGTCAATTGTTTTGGTTGAACCATTGCATAATCGAACGTTAAAAAATCAAAATTATTTTTTGCTCCACTCACCGGGTGACTCCGGGTCACCCGGTGAGTAAAACCAGTACTTACCCTTTAAGCATTAACTCCCGGTAACCCGGCGGGTGATTTATCCGGGATCCCTGTTTATCATCACAACGTATCCAACGAGGACCTGAAACCCCAGTTTCTCGTACAGCCGTATTGCAGCATCATTTGAATGGTGCATTTCCAGTTTTATCTGGGTATTCTTTTCTTTTGCAAAGGCAAGGCAGGCCCGGCCCAGTTTTGTTCCAAGGCCCCGGTTTTGAAATTCCGGCTTGATGACAAAGTGATGAAGGTAGATCCGCCGCCCGTTAAAGGTCATCCAGGTTGGTTTTCTTCCAGATATTCAACACTTCCGGGAAATCCTCTTTCCGGAAATCACGGATCAAAACTTCAGGAATAATCTCTTTGGACATGGAGGGAACTATTTAAACCACCATAAGATGTGCATTTTATATAATTTTTCTGCAGTCCAGGCAACCCGGCGTCTAAGACCTTTCGACCGGATGGAGTTTATAGCTTGCATTTTCCCATTATGGGACCCCTGTTCCACAACAGGCGGATGGGCCCAGAACATGTTTACAACCCTCCGTTTAATAAGTTGGTTATGCCACCAATCAATAATGGTGGGGCATTTGGTTTGTTCAAGGCTTCTTAAGATACTCCTTGCGCCTTCAATATTTATTAAATAGGCACCGGCACATCTCCCGGAGGATGCTTCATATAAATATTTACCCTTTTCTATGATTTTCCTTGAGGGGAATCTTAAAGTGGAATTCTCAATTGAGACAATTGCCCCGGTTTGGCAGTCTGAAAACTCCTCAACAATTTTCCCAAAGTATTTATCAAAATTTGATAAAAAGAATGGATCATCTTCAAATACCAGCGCCATCTTGTTCTGGTTCTTAACCATAGCTTCGTAACAAAGTATATGGTTCAATGTGACCGATATTTTACCTTCAGGCCACAGATCCAGTATATTAGGTACGAAGTACTTGTCAAGCAGGTCTTTGGTAAAAAGAGAGGGATCACCATCGGTCATAAATTCAAAATCCAGATGGTGTTTGGTGAAGAGATTTTTTACCCAGTGTGCATGGTGATCGTAACCCTTTAAGGCATGAACCACGTAAATATTACCGATGGCAGTTTCTAAGGTCATGAAATATTTTTATTTTTTACAAAAATGATGAATTATCCGGCAAAGTTAATTGTGTTCTCTACTGCCTTGTCAATTTTGTGTAGAATCATTATTTGGAATGGCATAAATGTTTGTTGTTTTTTCCCATTGGAGCATATCTCTGCTATTTCCAAGATGAACTACCAGCGTTCCCGTAGAAAATTCATCGAATTGGTAAATTTTATATCCATGCTGATCAATGACCTCAAATAATTCCATTTTTTCATCCTCCGTATTTGCACCAAAACTTTCGGCCACGATGGATGGCTTGTATTTTACAATGATGCCGGTGATGGATTTAAGTATTTCCTTATCATATCCTTCCGTATCTACTTTAATGAAAGAAAGTTTTGGGAGCCAGTCTTTATACTTTTCCTCAAGGAAATCCATCATGTTGACGCCCTTTATTTTCTCATCATGAATGTATTTTCCATGAATACTATCTGTTGTCTTTGAAATACCTCCATTGGAAAATGATGCCTCTGAAGAAATAAAAAAGAATTCCTCTTCTTCAACACTTATGGCATAAGGGATTGATTCAATATTCAATTTCTCCTTATTTAATGATGCATTTTCTTTTAATATTTTAAAAACAAAGGGGTTAGGGTCGAATCCCAGGACCATACCATTATTTCCTGCAGCTAAGCCCATTGGCACGGTCGTATCCCCAATATTTGCCCCAATATCAATGGCCAGATCGCCTGTATTGATAAACTTCTTGAAAAAATCAACAGTCTCCTGCCTGATCTCAATTGGTTTAACCAGCGGATTATCCCAATTAGCAAATTCCACTTTTCCTTCATCTTCGAGGATAAACTCCTGCACTATTGAGGGGTATTCTCTCGTGATGCGTCTTGCTGTTTTTCTTCGAAAGGATTCCCGTAAATAGTTAAACATAATTTATTTTAATTTGAATTAACTCTTTACAACATACAATTGTCCTGCTTCATCTTTGGTTACAAGCACGCTTTCCCCTTTTTCAATATACCCCACTTCCGACATGGCATCGAACATTTCACCATCAATCTCCACCTTACCGGCCGGACGTAAAATGGTCAG
>CAYOFK010000020.1:2679-24660 GCA_964403185.1 uncultured Rikenellaceae bacterium
ACCATACTGAGTGTTAAGCCTGAGATCATCAGTATGGCTCCGGATACTCCGGCCACACCAAATCCGGGGATGGCAAATATCTCAACAATAATGAGGATGAGCCCGACAATAAAAAGCAACAGTTCCCAGTTCTCAGCCAAGCCTTCAAGGTAAAGGGGAGCGAAATACAGAAGTGCTGCTACTATTGCCGCTCCAATGGGGAATCCGATACCAGGGGATTGAAGTTCATAGTAAATACCCCCGATGATGACCATGATAAGTATCCCTGAAACAATAGGGGTTACCAGGAGGTGGATGATCTTATCGATAGCCGTTGGCACATACTGGCGGACCACATAATCTTCAATTCCGGCCATTTCAATAACCTCCCGGAGGTTTTCAGCCAGGCCTTCGCAATAGCCAACCTCCACAGCCTCACGGGCAGTGAGGGTAAGTACTTTCCCTGTGTCACTCACATTTTCCACATATATGGAGGGATCAACCATGGCCTCCGCGATGGCCGGATCCCTGAACCATTTGATCAGTGTGTCGCCATCAGTGATCACCGTATCTTTGCCATGAGCTTCTGCCGTGGCCCGCATGGTGGAACGCATAAAAGACTGGTACTTGTCGGGAACGGCCTCCCCGGTTTGATTGACTACGGTAGCTGCACCGATACTGCCACCCGGGCGCATGTAAATACGGTCACAGGCAATGGCGATCAATGCCCCGGCAGAAGCTGCATTGTTATCAATGAAAACATATACCGGGATTTTACTGTTCAGTATCCGCGTACGGATGGAATCGGCTGAATTCACCATCCCGCCATAGGTATTCATATGGATGATGATGTAGTCCGCACCCATTTGTCCGGCTTCTTCAAAACTTTCCTTTGTTATCCTCCAAACCGGCTCGGCAATTTCTTTTTTAATGTCAAAAGTATATACGATTGTTTTATCCGGAGGAATGTCATCCTGGGACGCTGCTGCAGGCAGGCTAAAACAAAAGATTAACAGTGGCAGGACCCGGTTATGGATTTGTGTTTTCATTTATTTATAATTTATTTGTTTTGGTCAGATGCAGCTCGCATAACAAAACTTATTTTTACCAATATGTGTCAAATCAGATAAAATTTTGTCATGTTCAGTTCACGTTTTCAGGCTTGATAATTCACTTAAAAATCGTGCGAGACCTTCTTCTTTTGCTTCATCAAGAATGTATTTAATATTTTGAGTAAGATACACAATAAGTTCCTGCCGGGACAACACCTTGCTGTTTCCCAATGCCGCCACGGCCTCTTCCATATGATCCAATCCGTATTTTAAAGCCTGGTTAAATGTTTCCTCAAATCCGGGATGCAGTTTTTTATTTGTGGACCATGTGGCAAAAACAAAGGGGAGACCGGTATAAGCTTCCCAGGCTTCGGAAAGATCATATACATAGGCATAATTTCTGGCAATAAGAAAAGCCCGGTCGCCTATAACCACGCCGGCCTCCCGGTCAGCCAGCGTGCTGTTCTCATATCCTTCCCCGCCCCGGATCCATGTTACTTTAATCTTCCAGAAACGATCGGCCAGGATGCGGGCCAGTCTTACTGAGGTTTCCGACTGGTAATCCAGGTAAATGGTTTTGATGGTTTCTACCGGATCATTGGCATAAAGGATTACAGACCGTACCGCTCCTTTGGAACCAATACAGTAATCAGAAATAATGGTTCCTCCGGTGACCTGTGGCTGTATGGCTACAGGGATCAGGCCGATATCGGCCTCCCCATTCAGAAGCTTTCCGGCACAGGCAGCAGGATGATCCAGGGAAAGATCGATGCGATCCCTGATGGGGTGATTCTGCAAACCAAATACAAAAGGAATGGTGTTTTGATAGGATACAACGGAAACTTTATACTTCATCATTAATCCGGACCGGCCCTGTTACTTAATAGTACATTACCACGCGAAATTACAAAAATCCCGATGTTTATTCCTCCCGATTTTAATTTAAAATGAATAATTTGTTACACGCAGGAAGGTTGGGTTAAAATTCCTACCTTTATGCCACAATCAACGATTGATCAGACCATAGAATTTATAATTATTACCTGATGAACAATCATTTTCTTGACGCTATTTCGCCGGTTGATGGAAGATATTATGATAAAACAAGGGAACTTTCGGGATATTTTTCAGAATCGGCATTGTTTAAATACCGCCTTCTGATAGAAGTTGAATACTTCATTGCTTTGTGCTCCATACCCCTGCCTCAGTTAATAGATTTTAAGAAAGAAAATTTCGGCATTCTGCGTGCCCTGTATGTAGATTTTGATGCCAAAGATGCTGCCCGGGTGAAGGAACTTGAAGCCACAACCAACCACGATGTGAAAGCCGTGGAATATTTTCTCAGAGAGCAATTCAGCAAACTGGGGTTCCGTGACTATATTGAGTTCATACATTTTGGCCTTACTTCACAGGATATTAATAATACTGCCACTCCCAGGCTCTTTTTTGATGCTCTTGAGGACATTCTCATCCCCATGGTTGAGACTGTGTTGCAGAAAATCAACGCACTGGCAGAAAAGTGGAAAGACATGCCCATGCTGGCCCGTACACATGGACAACCCGCATCTCCCACAACCCTTGGAAAGGAATTTAAAGTATTTGCTGTCAGGCTGCAAAATCAACTGGCAACCCTCGGTGACATTCCCAGGGCAGCCAAGTTTGGAGGAGCATCCGGTAACTTTAATGCCCACCAGGCCGCCTATCCTGAGGTGGATTGGCCGGCATTTGCAAACCACCTGGTCAATGAGGTGCTGGATCTGCACCGCTCATATCCGACTACCCAGATCGAACACTATGACTTTTTCGCCGCGGTTTGTGACAACCTGAAACGGATCAATACAGTGCTGATTGACCTCAACCGTGATGTGTGGACATATATTTCAATGGATTACTTCAAACAAGAAATTGTGAAAGGGGAGGTCGGATCCTCTGCGATGCCGCATAAAGTAAATCCAATCGATTTTGAGAATTCCGAGGGCAACCTGGGGGTGGCCAACTGTATCTTTGAGTTCCTGTCGGCTAAACTTCCGGTTTCACGCCTTCAACGCGACCTGACCGACTCAACGGTCTTCAGGAATATCGGTGTGCCTTTGGCACATACTCTTATCGCACTGAAGTCGACATTGAAAGGACTGGATAAACTCATTCTGAATGAACCCGGGATCCGTGCTGATCTGGAACATAACTGGAGTGTTGTAGCCGAAGCAATACAGACCATCCTCAGGAGAGAAGGAGTGCCAAACCCCTTTGAGACACTCAGGGATCTGACCCGCAAAACGGACAGGGTCGATCAGCAGACCATGGTTGAGTTTGTTAAGGGGCTGGATATCTCCGGGAAAGTGCGGGATGAAATCCTGCAGATCACACCCTGGAACTACCTGGGAATTAACGATTGGGAGAACTCTGAGTAATGAAACAATTCCTGGAAGTCCTTAAATACATTACACCATACTGGAGTAAGGCATCATGGAATGTGATTTTTAACATTCTTTCCGCCTTTTTTGCACTTTTTTCCTTTACTCTTGCGGCTCCTTTCCTTGGGATTCTGTTCGGCACCCATACTCCGGTAGCGGAAAAACTGCCCTTTGAGCTTTCCAAAGAGGCCATTGGGAACAATGTAAATTACCTGCTGACCCGGTTGATCGATGATTTTGGAAAAGCCCGGGTCCTGTTGTTCGTTTGTATCGGGGTGGTGGTGGTGGTGTTGTTTAAAACCGGATTCAGGTATCTGGCCAATCATTTCCTGGCACCCCTGCGTACCAATGTCGAGAAAGATATACGCTCCGGCATCTTCAGGAAGATCCTGAGGTTGCCTTTATCCTATTATACTGAAGCCCGGAAAGGAGATGTGCTCACACGCATCTCAAGCGATGTCAAAGAAGTGGAGATTTCCATAGTGAGTTCACTGGAGGTTGTTTTTCGTGACCCTGCCACCATCGTCATTTTTCTGACTTCCCTGTTCCTTATGAGCTTTGAACTTACCATAGTTGGTATCATCCTTCTTCCCATTGCAGGACTGGTCATCGGACGGCTTGGAAAAAAATTGAAAATGACCTCCTTCCGGGGACAGGAAAAAATGGGGTTTTTACTGTCGGTGATCGAAGAAACACTTTCCGGACTGAGGATCATCAAAGCTTTTAATGCCGAACCACATTTTAACAACCGGTTTGAAAAAGTCAACAATACCTATGCCCGCTTGCAGAAAAAGGTGCACCGCAGGCGCTACCTGGCCCCACCGATGAGTGAGTTCATGGGGACCGTAGTGATGATGACCATCATGTTCTATGGAGGAAAACTTGTTTTGGGAGGCAACCCGGACCTGTCTTCCGAGTTGTTCATTACCTATATTATCGTCTTTTCACAGATCATCAATCCGGCCAAAAGTTTTTCAAATGCCTATTTTAACATTCAAAAGGGTCTGGCCTCTATGGACCGGATCAATACCATCCTTAAAGCAGAGGAAACAATTAAGGAGAAAGAAAATGCAAAACACATAAGTGGGTTTAAATATAGTATTGAGTTTAAAGGAGTTCATTTTAAGTACAACACCGAACCGGTACTGAGAAATATAAATCTTACCATTCCCAAAGGCAAAACAATAGCCCTGGTGGGGCAGTCTGGCGGAGGAAAATCCACACTGGTTGACCTGATCCCGCGCTTTATTGAACCCAGCCGGGGAGAAGTTCTTATCGACGGCGTTGGAGTTGATGACTACAAGCTTAGGGATTTGCGTGATCTGATGGGGATTGTGAGCCAGGAACCCATCCTTTTTAACGATACGTTCATTAACAATATTTCCATAGGTATTAAGGGTGCCACAGAGGAAGATGTGCAGCAAGCTGCAAAAGTGGCCAATGCCCATGATTTTATCATTGAAACACCAAATAACTATTACTCCAATATTGGGGAACGTGGTTCCAAACTCAGTGGGGGCCAACGGCAACGTATCAGCATAGCCAGGGCATTATTAAAAAATCCGCCCATTCTTATTCTGGATGAGGCCACTTCCTCTCTGGATACTGAATCGGAACGTCTGGTGCAGGATGCCATTCAGAAGCTTATGCAAAACCGTACATCCATCGTGATCGCTCACCGCCTGTCAACTATCCAGAGAGCCGATGAGATCTGTGTGTTGCATGAGGGGGAAATTGTCGAACGGGGCAAACACAATGAGTTGCTTAAAAAGAAAGGATACTACCACAAATTGCATGAAATGCAAATGAAAGAGTAGGGTATGAGAGTCTGTGGGTTCAGCTTCATAAAAAATGCCGTCAAATACGACTTCCCCTTTTCGGAAGCGATCCGGTCCGTCCTTCCGCTTTGTGATGAAATGTTGATCGCCCATGGTGATTCCGACGATACTACAGAAAAGTTGTTACAACAACTTCCACATGAAAAAATCCGCATCATACATACACAATGGGATTCGCAGTTAATAGAGGACGGGGCTGTCCTGGCCGATGAAACCAATAAAGCGCTGGATGCAATTAGTGAGGATTTTGACTGGCTTTTTTACATACAGGGCGATGAAGTAGTTCATGAAAATGATCATGAAACCGTCCGGACGGGAATGGAAAAATATCTGGATGATCCACAGGTGGAGGGCCTTCTCTTTAAGTTTAAACACTTTTACGGAGGGTTTCATTATGTGGCAGATTCCCGGTCGTGGTACGACCATGAGGTACGGATTATCCGCAATGACGAAACGATCCGTTCATTTAAGGATGCCCAGGGATTCCGGAAGAACGGGCAAAAACTAAAAGTCAAAAAGCTGAATGCAACCATCTACCATTACGGTTGGGTGAAACCGCCCCTGGTGATGGGTGAAAAACTTTTGGAGCAAATCAGGTTCCGCAGTGATGCCAGTGAAGAAAATATCCGGCAAATTGAGGCCGGATTCGATTACTCAGGCATAGAATCCGTGGCCAGGTTTACAGGCTCCCATCCTGCGGTAATGCTGCCGCGTATTGAACAAAAAAACTGGAACATTGCCCTGGATACCTTACGTAAAAATATGTCTCTGAAACGCCGCATGCACCACTGGCTTGAAAAACTTACCGGACGGCGGTGGTTCTACTTCCGGAACTATGAAATTCTTAAATAAGTTATTGATCGAAAACTGCAGTGGTACGGCCCTGTTATCTTCAAGTAAAAAAAAGAATGAAAAACTGAAATTGGTGATTATGCCTTTAAAATCCCGCACTACCCATAGCCAACCGGTAAGTACTAAGGAAGGATCTTATCTGATGTAGCCCATATCCGGGTCCGCAGAATGAGGTTATATCCTTAGCCGTGCACACTGAGTTTCCTGAGCTAATAACTTTCCGGGTTAAATGATATTATCTGGAAAGTAATTAAAATAGCATGTTTTGCCCGCCTGTTTCCAACCGGATAATTTCAGGCTTGAAACAGAGCAGAAGGATCTTGTTTTTGTGTAGTATCTGCTGTTCTGAAGAGGGAATTGCAGATTGGTTTTTAACTGTTACACAACATGCCGTTGTAAGTGCCACTATTACAGGCAGGTATCAGATTCCGGCATTGAATTTTCAATTTGATAGTTTTAAGTTTCGTGTGTATTTTTCGGTCAGTTAAAATGTCGGTAATTATCCAGTTTTATTCTATGAAGAAATACATGTATTTTCCCGGTCAGGTACGGGTGTTGTTTTCAGGCATTCTTATTTTATTATTGTCTATAATAAAAGTGGCAGCGCAGACTGATGAAGACTGTATGATGTGCCATGAAGATCCTGATCTGACTGTTGAAAGAAACGGACAGACCGTATCCATGTTTGTAAACATGGACCAGATTGCTGTATCGGTACATAAACTCGTAAGTTGTATTTCCTGCCATCCCGGAACTGCAGGTGAAGATTTTCCTCATGCCGGGAATTTACCGGAAGTAAATTGTGGAAGTTGTCATGCCGAACCCGACCTGAGATTCAATGCGGGAATACACGGCCAGGCAATAAAACTGAACGACATTCATGCTCCCGATTGTAAAGAATGCCACGGAAAACATGACATACTGCCAAATACCGTCCCGCAGTCACGGACCTATAAGGCCAATATTCCTCTTTTGTGTGGGGGATGTCATAAAGAAGGGGCACCTGTATCAAGGTCCTATGACGTTTCTGAACATAACATCGTCGAAAACTATACCCAGGGCATTCATGGAGTAGGCTTGTTTCAGAAGGGACTGATCGTTACGGCAGCATGTAATGATTGTCACGGGAATCACCTGGTGCTGCCGCATACCAGTAATAATTCAACCATTTCACAGAATAATATTGCAAAAACCTGTATGAAGTGTCACACAAAAATTGAAGAAGTCCATAAAAGAGTGATCAAAGGGGAATTATGGGAAAAGGAACCCAGCGCCATACCTGCATGTAACAGCTGCCACCCACCCCACAGGGAAAATGTTCAGTATATTGAAGCAAGAATTGCAGATAATATCTGTCTCAATTGTCATAAAAAGAGAGATATCCATAAGATCGTTGATGGAACGCGGATATCCTTACGGGTATTGCCGGGAGATCTGCCTAATTCTGTGCATAAGAACATTCCCTGTGCAAAATGCCATACAGATGTTTCATCTTATTTAAGCCGGCCCTGTGAGACTGCAAAGATCGTTGATTGCTCGAATTGTCACGCAGAGGTTTCTGAACGTTATTTTTCAAGCGGACATGGACGTGCCCATTTTAATGAGGAAGAAAACGCACCATATTGTACCGATTGCCATGGTTCACATAATGCAAAATCGCGATATGATGACACCTCCCCAACCTACAGAACAGCCATTCCGAAGTTGTGTGGAAATTGTCACAAGGAAAATGGAAAAGCAACTGAACATACTGAATTAAAGGAAGTTACTGCCTATCTGGACTATTCACAAAGTGTGCATGGGAAAGGTCTTATAGAGAAAGGACTGGCGGTGAGTGCGGTATGTACGGATTGCCATACCACTCATTATATGCTCAAAGAGGAAGATGAACGTTCTTCTGTGAATCCGAAAAACATTCCCCAAACCTGTGCCAACTGCCACAAGGGGATATATGATGAATACATTAAGAGCGATCATTCCATCACCCGGACTTATAACAAGGAGACTTTGCCAACCTGCGTGGATTGTCATTCCGCACATGTGATTTCTGAAAGTGATCAGGATAAATTCATGACTGAGGTGACCATACAATGCGGGTCCTGCCATACCAACCTGTCTGAAACCTACATGGAAACATACCATGGGAAAGCCTATCAACTTGGTTATCTTGAGGCTGCACGCTGTTCCGATTGTCATGGAGCACATAATATACTTAAGGTTGAGAATCCGGATGCCATGGTTGGAACCAATAATATCGTAGAAACCTGCGCAAAATGCCATACCGGGGCCAACAAGAAATTTACAGCCTATTTAAATCATGCCACCCATCGTGACGACCCGGCGCTGAACATCACCTACTGGATCATGACCTCTTTGCTACTCGGCGTTTTTGGGTTTTTTGGGTTGCACATCCTCCTGTGGCTGCCCCGGTCATTCAAAGAAAGAAAGAAGGTCCACCATGAAACACCCACAGGTCCCGTTCCATATATCAGGCGCTTTACTAAAAGTCAAAGGGTGACTCATATTTTTGTGATCCTGAGTTTTGTTTTGCTGGCCCTGACCGGCATGATGCTGAAGTTTGCACACATGGATTGGGCAAAAAGCATCGCAGGAATTGTTGGAGGCGTGGAAAGCGCCGGTCACATTCACCGTATTGGGGCAGTGATTACCTTCGGATATTTTTTCTACCATTTGTTCTCTCTCATCAGAATGAAGATTTTACGCCGGAAACCCTTTGGGAAATTTGTGTTTGGTGAGAATTCCCTGATGTTTAATAAGCAGGATATTAAAGACTTCCTGGCCACAATGAAATGGTTCTTTGGAAGAGGCCCGCGGCCCGATTATGGAAGATGGACCTACTGGGAGAAATTTGATTATATGGCAGTCTTTTGGGGGGTTGCGGTGATTGGTTTTAGTGGCCTGGTGCTCTGGTTCCCGGTGTTTTTTACAAAATTTTTCCCCGGATGGATCATTAATATTTCACAACTCATACACAGTGATGAAGCATTATTGGCGGTTGGCTTTATTTTTACAGTTCACTTTTTTAACACACACTTCCGCCCGGAAGCTTTTCCAATGGATACAGTCATCTTTACCGGCCACATACCGCTTGAATCATTTAAATATGAAAGGCGCCGTGAATATGAAGAATTGAAAGAATCGGGCAGGCTGGACAAGCTTGTAAGCACCATAGAATACTCAAAGGACTGGATGCGGTTTATTAAATTTTTTGGCTTTTTCTTCCTGACCATCGGGATCATCCTGGTTGGACTGATCATCTATTCTTTCATTGCCTGATAAAATGCAACACGGCCCTGGGTGAATAAATGATCTGGAACTCCCCCTTCTCCGGATGAGATGCCAGAAATTCAATTTTCCCTTTGTCAAAAACCCTAACCTTACTGATGCTCCATTCATTGGTTTCCAGATTTCCAATTTCAAAAGACCAGTACTTTGTCATTTTGGCAATGGTATTGTTATCAGAGAAAAATATACTGCCTGAAATACAAATGGATGCATTGTTGAAAAGAAAACGATATACAAACCCGGCATCTTTTATGACAAGGCTGGTATTATTGCTGGACTCCGATTCACATGACGAAAACATTCCGGAAATTTCATCCCTTGACTGGCCAATAAAATTATGAAAAGGATTCGAAATGCCCTGGATGAGCGGATCATAACAACCCTGAGCTTTTGTTGTAACTAAAAAGGAAGATAATAACAAAAAAAAGATGAGTATTTTCATCCGTCAAAAATAATAATTTATATAAGATAGATAGAATCTAAATTACTGTGCAATATTTAAGAAATGTAACCATTTTCTCCATTTTCACGTTTCATTAAATACATAGTGAGAAATATCATAAAAGATATAGTGTTTATTGGTCATATTTGTATTGATATAGATCAATCGAAAAACGAAACTTTTCATTGCAAAACCGGATATATTGACTTTAAAAAGAACTTTAAGATTGGTTTAAATGTGGTAATTTTGTAATATATCAAATTGTTAAATATTATGTAAATTTAAAAATGATTAACATGAAAAAATTATTTGTTTTAAGTGTATTTCTTCTGGCACTATCCCCATTAGTCCTTGGACAGGGAATTACCGGATCAGCTCATGATTTCTCCGGGAATGGCTGGAGCGGAGGTCAAATCTGCATTGTCTGCCATACGCCACACAATGCAGATGTTTCCGTTGCCGAATCGCCTTTGTGGAATCATGAAGTAACCATAGCGACTTTCATTCCTTACTCAAGCCCCACACTCGATGCCACTGACGTTTTGCAGCCAAGCAACAGTTCAAAACTATGTTTAAGCTGCCACGACGGCACAGTAGCCCTCGATAACTATGGCGGAACGACAACGGGTACCAATTTTATTTCAGGGGGTGCCAATGTAGGTACGGATATCAGTGATGACCACCCGATCTCTTTCACCTATAATACTGCCCTGGCAACATTGGATGGCGGATTATACGATCCTTCAACAGACAATTCCGGACTTGGTGGTACTATTGACGACGACCTGTTGTTTTTAGGAAGACTGGAATGTGCATCCTGCCACGATGTTCATAATGGTGCCGGCAATAGCTCCCTGCTGGTAATAAACAATGCCAGCAGTGCCTTGTGCCTGACCTGCCATAACAAATAAAATTGAGGAGGATATATAAAAAAAGGCGGTTGTTCAGACCGCCTTTCTTAATTAATTTTAATAATGAATAATTGGATGAAGCTTAAGATCGGATCAAAATTTTTTAATTACTGTGTTGCCGGGATCATGCTTTTTTCTCTTTCCTGCTCGCGACACATCATTAAAAGCCCAACCCTGGATGAGGTCAAAATATATCCCGCTCCACCTGATACTACCCGGATACAATATCTCACCAGCATCACAACATCAGCAGATATCGTTGGGACTCAATCCTCTTTTAAGAAATTTCTTTTTGGTGAAAAGGAACCGGTCTCTTTCAGAAAACCTTTTGGGGTTACTGTTCATAAATCCAGTATATATATATGTGATACTGGTTTGGGGGGACTGGTGATCATAAATATCGCCGAGCGCAGGTTTGAACAATTTATTCCAACAGGGAAAGGTCAGTTAAAATTGCCTCTTGCCAGTGCACTTGATGAGAGGGATTTTCTGTATATTGCAGATGGTGAACGTGCTCAGATAGTAGTGTTTGATGAAAAACGGCAGTATGTTCATGCTTTTGGAGAATCAGGGGAATTCAAACCTACTGATGTATTCGTATTTGATAAATCCATTTGGGTTGTTAATATAAAAAGCCACTCGATATATGTATATGATAATGAGAATTTTGAGTTGCAAAGGAAGCTCCCGGTTTACGGGCCGGATGAGGAGGGCCACTTATTTCAGCCCACCAATATCTTTATAACTGACAACCTGGTTTATGTTACTGATTTTGGCGATTTCAAAATTAAGAAGTACACCCATGAGGGGACGTTCACTGGGGCCCTGGCAAGTTACGGGAAGAATATCGGTCAGGTAGCCCGGCCCAAAGGTATAGCCGTAGACCGTAAATCTAACTTGTTTGTTGTGGATGCGGCCTTTGAAAATGTACAAATATTTAATGATAAGGATCAACTGCTGATGTTTTTTGGCGGCCCTTACAACGGGAAAGGGGATATGTACCTGCCGGCAGATGTGTATATCGATTACGGGAACCTGGATTATTTTCGTCCTTACGTTAATGAAACATTTGATCTTAAATACCTGATATTCATTACAAATCAATACGGCCCTGATAAATTAAATGTGTATGGATTTGTGGAATCGTATAAATGAAATAAAACCGGCCCGGGATATATGATAAAAACCTCTGACATATCCTGTTTTTACTTATTGATAATATGCATCTTTCTTACCGGATGTTCAGCGCAGAAAAGTAATAAGATATTGACCTTCTTTTTTGATGGTGTCCCGGGAACCGAACAGGAGCAACAAAACGATTCCGTGTTTGTTGCTTTAAATGATGCGTCAACATTGGATACAATGACTTCCATTGCAAAACCCAGTGTGTATTATCACTATCCTTATCTGGAGAAAGAATGCGGAAGTTGCCACCTGGAATCGTCAATGGGTGATTTTGTAGAACCCCAACCGGCTTTGTGTTACCAATGCCATGAGAATTTTGAGGATACATATCCTTATATTCACGGTCCGGCGGCGGGCGGCTATTGTACTTCCTGTCATAATCCACACTGGTCTGACAAGGAAAGCTTGTTATTGCGCAAGGGTCGGGATCTGTGCGTGCATTGCCATAATGCATCCTCCCTGTTTAACAAAGATATCCATAGTGCATTTGGCGATGCTGATTGTATGGAATGCCATAATCCGCATGGTGGAACTGACCGGACCTTATTATACTGAGGAACAGGCGTTTGAAAACAAAAGGATACATATTGATCTTTTTTCTGCTGCTTGGTCCGGCTGGAGTTCATGGCCAGTTCAGACCTTTCTCCATTGGGGTATGGCACCATCAGTTCCTGACCGGAGAATTAGGTGTCCGGGGGACTTATCGTCAATTGAATTCCCTCATAGTTGATGTTAATGAGTTTCAGAAAAGCTCGTACCTTACCGGAGGGTTAAAATTGAATTCAACCAGCTATTTTTGGCAGCCCGATCTTGTAAAGCTTAGGATTAACGGTGAGTTTTATCCCGAAACCAGGGACGAAAGATACATCATCCTTCCCGACCGGTCGGAAGTGCGTACTCTGAGCAAATTGGGGATAGAAATGACTTTGTGTGAAAGTAAGCCATTGACCCTGACCAGTTATGTTAACTTTGATAACAGCTTCTATAAAAGAGAAAATCTTACCGATGTGAAAAATAACAGCCGGTTTTGGGGAGGCAGGCTAAGTATATCCAATAAATTTGTGCCCCTTTCTTTTTCGTTCAGACAAACCAAATGGAGACAGGAAGAAACGCAAACCAACCGGCTGTTTTTTCTGGATCAAACCAATATCCAGGCCCTGGCTTCAAAATCTTTTGGCCGGAATGATAAGCATGCATTGAGTTTCCAACGCCATGAATATTACTACAAACAAGTTGATTTATATGAGGTTAAAAACTGGTTAAACAGGGCAATTCTTGAGAATAGCATATATTTTGATGGCGACAAAAACTACAACCTCAATACCAGGTTTTCACTGAACGACCAGACGGGGAATTATGCATTCAAGCGCTTTGAAGGCATTGCCAGGCTGGACTTTATCCTGCCGCAGAACTTCAGATTCAGGGCGAGTGCCCAATACTTCAATCTGAAAGACCCGGTTCAGTACCAGGTTCAGACCAGATACCGCGCAACAATAAGTCATAAACTTTTTCTGAGCCTGAACACAGATCTGTGGGTTGAGTATTTTCAAACCAAACATTCAGTTTTTGAAGAATCCAACTTTATGATAGGGGGGGGATTGGATTATACCAAGAAAATCCCATTTGGCCGGATTAATCTTGGCTATAGGTACTTCCGGTATAACCAGAGTAATCTGAGTGAGGAGACCATTATTTCGGTGATCAACGAAGAACACAATTTGTCTGACGGTGAAATCACCCTTTTTAAACGGCCGTATGTGGACCTGGCAACGGTGGTAGTAAAGGATATTACAGGCAGTATTTTTTATCAGATAAATCTGGATTATATACTGATTGTAAGAAATAATTTTGTTGAGATTCAGCGTATCCTTGGAGGACAGATAGCTAATAATCAGACGGTGATGGTTGATTATCAGGCGCAGCAACCAGGATCTTACAATTTTGGTCTGAATAACCACTTTTTTTCTGTCGGTGTACTGTTTTTTGACCGCCTGCTGGAAGTATATTACCGGGGAGCCGTGCAATACTATCCCGTTCTGGAACAAACGGATTTTCTAACCTTAAATCACTACACCCAGAACATAGTCGGGATCCGTATGGATGTGGGCTTTGCACGGGGTGGCATTGAATATGACAACTTAAACTCCAACATCATACCTTATGAAATGTTAAGGTATTACATTGAATTTAACCTGAGGCTGCGTACCAGGCTGCTGATGAGCATCAATGGGAGCATGCGGGATTACCTGGTTATTAACTATGTGGAAAAGCAACAATATGCCAACCTGTCCGGAAGGGTGGCCTATAATTTCAGATCCCAAACCACAGCCAGTCTGGAGATTGGATACCTGCTTCACAGGGGATATCAGAGAGACCTCGATCTGGTTACTGCAAGGGCTGAAATTAATACAGTGTATAACCAGATCTATATAAAGGCCGGATTGGAACTGTATCAACGATACCAACCTCAAATCCACTATCTGATCAATGGTGTGTATATTCAAATATCCCGGAAGTTCTGAAAAATCATATACCGTGAAAATTTTATATATCATAATTTTTATTTCGCTTTTTGGCGTATTTACAGGCATGCATCAAAGTCCTGTGCGGCAGGGAAACTGCAGGAACTGCCATGGCAGTTTGTTTGAGATGGAACACATCCATCCGGTGATTGAAGATGACTGTGAGAACTGTCACGAACCTACCGGGGAGGTGCATCCCAAAAGCGATGTAAAAGGATTTCAATTAGCTGTTGAGGTCCCGGAACTTTGCTACATCTGTCATGAGCCTGAAAATACAATGAAAAAGGTGCACTATCCGGTTGATGACGGCGATTGTCTGGCCTGCCATTCCCCTCATAGTTCGGCTATCGCCGGATTGTTGAACACAAGCACTGTGTCTGAGGGTTGTTTCCAATGCCACGATCAGGAAGTATTCAACTATCCTTCACAACATCAGCCTGTCCGGGAGGGAAACTGTACCGGCTGCCACAATCCGCACCAATCAGATTTTTCAGGATTTCTGAAAAAGGAGTCACCACAACTGTGTTTCACATGTCACGTGGAATACAGATCGGCAATGGACCTGGCAAATATCCATCCTCCGTTTGAAGACGATTGTGCCAACTGCCATCAGGCTCATGGCGCATCCCAAAAAAATCTTTTGGCACAGAACATGCCCGGCCTTTGCTATAATTGTCATGATGATATTCAGGGTGATGCGGAAAAGACCGTCAAACACAAACCCATGGAGGAGGGTGGAACCTGTTCCAATTGCCATTCCCCACATGCCTCCGATGAGGACTTTTTCCTGATCCGTAATAACACGGACCTCTGCCTCGATTGTCATAACAGAACAATGAAAACAGATTCGGGAACCATTGCAAATATGAAACAATTGTTTAAAAAACGTTCGGTCATGCATGCTGCCATTGATAATGGAGGTTGTACTGTTTGCCATCAACCACACGGCTCGGAACAACCATCACTTCTGAATGGAAGCTTCCCCGATGAGAAGTACACCTCCGGTGTCCCTGGAAATTATGAACTGTGTTTTAACTGCCATGACAGCGATCTGTTGACGGAAAAAAATACACGCTATGGCACTAATTTCAGAAATGGAGAACAAAATTTACATTTCCTGCATCTGACAGGAGACCTCGGAAGAAATTGTACACTGTGTCACAATGTGCATGCAGCAAACAACCAACATCTGGTTGAAGAGAACATATCTTATGGGAATTGGGTCATGCAAATGAACTTTAAATTCAGCGAAACCGGAGGATCCTGCTTCCCGGGATGCCATGGGGAAGCCACGTATAACCGCAATCCTGTGCCATAGCAGTTCCTGTTTCCCGCAGTGGAATACTGTTTAAGCTGAATAAGAATGATCTTGTTGCTCCTGGATAACCGGCCCTGTGTTTCTATTGTATGATCTTCCCGTCTTCCATCAGTACCTCATAGGTGTAGCCATAGCCAAAATCCTTATCAAGAACAATGGTTCCCTCAATTGTAACGACATCTCCCACTTCCGGTTCCAGATCTGTGGTTATGGTCAGGTCAAAATATTTATCAAACTGGGTTCCATCCTGAATGTGAATCCAATTAGTATTCATAATGGCAGCGTTAAACTTGGTGACCTTGCCCCTGATCCTGACCACCTTCCCGGCATAGTCTTCTTTATTTTCAAAGAGCTCGGCAATGGTTATACCACCCTCAGCTTTTTCTCCTGTGACTTCAACTTTTTCAATTTCCACATTTGAAGAATAATCAGATCCGGGATGAACACGCGGGGTTTCAGCAATGGGCTCGGCACTGATTCTTTCAAGGAAAATAACCAGTTCAAAGGTGCGGTTCAAAGTCTCACTCCTGTAATTCGGCATTTGCATACCGCCTTGGTAGTAATAGGTTTGCCCAACCTCTACCTCCATTGTTGGGAGTGCCAGCCATTGTTCTGCTCTTTTCTCTTTGACTCTCAGATACATGTATTGTCCGGCAGGCAGAACTTCCTCCAGGATGACCTTATGTATGGCCGACTGATTGGCATTGGACCTGTCGCAGGAAGTCAGAATAACCAACGCTCCGAGGATGAAACTTAAGTTTTTCATAATATATTGATTTTAGTAATGAAATGAGTTGCCATAATGTAAAATCCTTCGCTTCAGTGAAAACAGAAGCAAAGGATTTATTAAAAAATGTATTGTGCGCGCTGTGCCCCTATTATTGCCCTGTTTCAGGATTAGGATGGGCAATTTTGACCAGTGCTGCATCAAAATCAAATGGTTTGAAAAAAGGATTCTCCTTATTATGACACTTCAGACAAACTTCCTTTGTTGGAAGAATCAATCCTTTTTCCACACTTTTTTCCCGGCTTTTCATCACCGACATGGATTTATAAGCACTTCCCGGACCATGGCAGGATTCACAGGAAACACCTTCATCAACCTTGATTCCTGCACGAAGGTCGGCATCAACATGCCCGTAGGTGGAATGGCACTTGAGGCACTTGGCTTCTTTTGTCGGATCAGCAATCCCGTTTTTCTCTGCATAAGCAAGAGATTTCTCACTGCTTAAGGTTTTCATGGCATTGGAATGTGCTGCAGCCTGCCATTTATTGTACTGCTCACCCTTTTCTTCCTTGTTATGGCACATCTTGCATTTACTTGCACCGATGTAAGTGAAATCCTGGGCTGTGGCGGAAAAGGCCAGAAACATAACCAGGGCACTCAATAAAAACAGCTTTTTTGTAATCATGATTTTGTGTTTAGGTTTGCGTTTTCTGTTTAATTTGTGTTTTAGAAATGTTTTTTCAAAAATAATGTATTTTTTTCAACCAAAAATGTTTTAATTACGTATTAAATATAGAAGTGTAGATTTGTAATAATTCTAAATAATTAATTCTTTTATATCTTTTACCCCTGTGAACTTAATTACCCCAAATATCAAGCCAAGTTTCAGAACTCATATTAAACAATTGGTAATTGTTCTTGCTATCACCGCCTGGATGCCTCATCTGTTTGCCAGGACTGAAGACAGGAGCGGTCAAATAGAGGATACAGGGAATTTAAGCATCAAATGGATCTGTCAGATCCCGGCCAAAGATTCAGGAAAAGATGCCGGATTTTTCAACAGGGTGGCGGAAATCATCGTTGGAGCAAAACCCATAACCGTTAGTAAACCGGTTGCAGTGGTTGCGGTGAATACTGAGATGCTCTGGTTCCTGGATCAGGGAAATAAATCGCTTATGATCAGTTCTGATTATGAAATAGACATTCCGCGGTTTATAAAAAAGAGTGAGATTGTGTTCCCCTCCCTGGTTGATATGTGCCTCATTCCTGGAGGGAATATCCTGTTCACGGATTCAAAGAATAATAAAATCTATCTTCTGCAGCAAAATAAAAAGGTCCTGAAAGAATTCAATGCCGGTTTGACACTGGATCAACCAACGGGGATTGCCTATTCAAAGCAAACTCAGGAAATATGGGTGGTTGAAACCGGGTCCCATTGTCTTGCTGTTTTGAACAGAAATGGTGAGTTGATCAGAAGAGTAGGAAAAAGAGGCATCAATCCGGGAGAATTTAATTTCCCGACAAATATCTGGATCGATAACAAAGGATCTGTTTATATTGTTGACGCTTTGAATTTCCGTGTTCAGATTCTGGATAAAGAAGGAAACTTTGTATCCGCTTTTGGAGAACCCGGGAATGCCACAGGATTTTTTGCCAGGCCCAAAGGCATTGCCACAGATTCATTCGGGAATGTATATGTTGTTGATGCCCTTTTTCATGCTGTCCAGGTCTTTAACAGGAATGGCAAGCTGTTACACTATTTTGGAACCCAGGGCCAGGATAAAGAACAGTTTTGGTTGCCTTCAGGTATATTTATTGATGAGAACAATTATATTTATATCGCCGATAGTTTTAACTCAAGAATTCAAATATTTCAAGTTGTAAAGGAGCATCAGGAATGAAAAAAATACTCTTATATACTGTCTGTTACATGAGCATTTCCATGGTTGTTCATACCCAATCCGTAGTGAATTCCCTGCACAATTTGTCGGTTGGAGGACCCGGGACTGTCAGGGCGGTCACGGAAACAGAAATATGTATTTTCTGCCACACACCTCACAACAGCATGCCCTCTGGTCCGCTGTGGAACAGGAGTGACCCGGGGGTCACCTACACTCTGTACAATAGCTCAACTATTCAAGCTGCTCCCGGTCAACCCGACGGTTCTTCAATTTTGTGCCTGTCCTGTCACGATGGAACCATCGCACTGGGAAATGTTTCAAGCAGGATTACAGATATTAGTTTCAGCGGAGGGGTCACGGTCATGCCACCCGGTCCCGCTAATCTCTCCTCTGATATTGCAGACGACCATCCCGTTTCTTTTATTTATAATGCAACGCTGGCATCGGCCGACGGACAACTGAAAGACCCGGCAGCCATTACGCCCCCGGTTGGTCTTGAAAATGGTAAAATGCAGTGCACTTCCTGCCATGATCCGCACAATGATGTTATCAATAAGTTCCTGCTGGTCTCCAACCAGTTTTCTGACCTTTGTTTCAGATGTCATGACAGAACCTACTGGTCTGCATCAAGCCATAACTCATCAAATGCAACCTGGAATGGATCCGGATCCGACCCATGGTTTCATACACCCTATTCCACTGTTTCTGAGAATGCCTGTGAGAACTGTCATAACCCGCATACGGCAAATGGTAAGCCTCGTTTAATGAACTATCTCGCAGAGGAGGAGAATTGCCTGCCCTGCCATAATGGTAACGTGGCCGGAACAAATATCGGATCACAATTGGCTAAACCCTATACGCACAATATATACGGGTACACAACGATCCATGACCCAACTGAAAATGCTATCGTAACGGTGCAACACGTGGAATGTGAAGATTGCCATAATCCCCACGCGGTTATGAATAATACAGCCTCTGCACCCAATGCAAACGGCTTTATTACAGGTGTCAGGGGAATTGATCAGAGCGGCACAGAGGTGGACCCTATACAATACGAATATGAATTGTGCTACCGTTGTCATGCCGACAGTCCAAATAAACCCGGAAGCCATACTACACGTCAGGTTGAACAAAATAATGTGCGGCTCGAGTTTGACCCGGGAAATCCTTCCTTCCATCCGGTATATGGCCCGGGGCAAAACAGCAATTCCCCCAGCCTGATATTACCTTATACTGAATCCAGTGTTATTTACTGCACTGATTGCCATGCCAGCGATGGCGTCGCACCGGCAGGACCGCATGGGTCAGCATATCCAACAATACTCAAGTATAGGTATATAACCACCGATAACACTCCTGAATCCTATGCCAATTATGAACTCTGCTACCGGTGCCATGACCGCAATTCAATATTAAATGACGAATCCTTTGGAGAACATGACGTACACATCAGAGGGGATGACAGCCCCTGCAATGCCTGCCATGATCCCCATGGGATCAGCAATACCCAGGGAAACACTACCAATAACTCCCATCTGATCAATTTTGATTTGAATATTGTTTCACCCGATCAAATGGGGCGGCTGAGGTTTGAGGACACCGGAACCTTCAGTGGACGATGCTACCTTACCTGCCATGGAAAAAGACACAACCCGAAAAGTTATTGACCAGCCGGCCAGTCCGCCCGCTTTAAGCCATACCTGCCGGCAGGCACGGCGGTCAGACGGGATATAGGCTGAGGCGAAGGTGAAGGCTGAGGAAAAGCCAATGTAGATCGACTTTGCCTGCCCGGCTGGCATCACCTGCCGACAGGTAAGTCGATTAGCGACTCAGAGAGTCACTCTACAGGCAGTCTGCTATTTGTTTTATAGCAACAGTTTATCAATTTGGCATCCGGGCACCGTGATCATACTCAACCTTCGATGGAGTTGATTTACATCATAACACTTTCAGAGATATTCTTTGAGAAATAACTTATATTTGATATGCGTTAAACTCGCACTTAGGTTAAATTGAAAAGAAAGAAAAAATAAGAAACTACATGTCACCATGCAAGAATCAATATTAACCGCTGACAGGAAAATCAGCTTCGTGAATATTGGAGATCATCTGCTGGCCAGACTGGGTGTAAACCGGATGAGGCATCTGGTAGAACCGGGCATTTATGAACTTGGTGATCCTGATCCGGAGAGCCCTGTTTTTGTTACTGCCAATTATACGCTCAGTTTTGATGCACTCAGATCTTCTTTAAAAAATATTGATTGTTACATTCTGGTACTCAATACTTTTGGGATTAATGTTTGGTGTGCTGCCGGTAAAGGAACTTTTGGTACAGATGAACTGATACGGAAAATTAATGAAACCAACCTCGGTGAAATCATAAAGCACCGGAATCTTATCCTGCCTCAACTGGGAGCCCCGGGTGTTTCAGCACATGAAGTAAAAGAAAAGACGGGCTTCATTATTAAATATGGCCCTGTCAGAGCTGCTGATATTCCTGATTATATTAGAAATAAAAAAAAGTCGCCTCAGGCCGGATTGGTGAAATTCACCCTGAAAGACAGACTGATCCTGATACCTGTTGAGTTTATCCATGTTGTTTTGCCTGGGATAATAATTTGTGGCATTTTGTTTTTTGCAATTGGCTTGATACCAGGTCTGGCCATGGCCGGTGCCATCATTGCGGGGTCGGCTCTGTTTCCAGCCCTTCTTCCCTGGCTGCCTACCAGGAATTTCAGCACCAAAGGTTTCATTCTCGGGGGAATTGTGGCAGGTTCTTTTGCACTGGCACATATTCTCAATAATTTAGACCGGTCCTGGTTTTTTCTTCTGACATCAACCATGGCATATTTGTTATCATTACCGCCGGTAACAGCCTTTCTGGCTCTGAATTTTACAGGAGCTTCCACATTTACATCAAGATCGGGAGTACGGAAAGAAATTTTTACATTTTTCCCCTTTATGCTGTGGATATTTGCAGGAGGTAGTGCTTTCTTCGTAATTTCCATTATTATTTCTCTAACAGGAGGCAGATAATGCTGAATGCTTACACAGAAAATACATTGGTTTTCAGACAGGAACTTTGCAACGGATGCCGGATGTGTTGTAATGTGTGTCCTCACGGAGTATTTGCGCCAAATGGGAAAGTTGTTGAACTTGTCCATAAACCCTTGTGTATGGAATGTGGAGCATGCCAGCAAAATTGTTCGGTTGATGCCATAACCGTGGAAAGCGGGGTGGGCTGTGCTACGGCAATGTTCCTGGCAGCCATCAGAGGGAAGAAAGAAGCAGAATGTGGTTGCGGATAAAGGTATCCTGAAATATATTCACCGATAATAATTAAACATCCCTGGATTGCACCGGCAATCTGAGTAACGTCGCTCTGCAGATACCCGGCTAAGGCTTATTCATGTAACAATCAGGCATCCGGTCCCCCAAATCATACCAACAAAAAATATGACACAATTAATTGAATGAGTTGCGCTCCGCCGGAGCGCTCATCATAGGATTGACCCTTTTCTACCAATGTTC
>CAYOFK010000021.1:0-24413 GCA_964403185.1 uncultured Rikenellaceae bacterium
TTGTGAAATAGAATTCGTTTCTTTTGGGAAGGCCGCTTAATACATCCGCTAAGCGCTTTTGAAGCGCTAAGCGGATTTACACTGTTGAAGCGCTAAGCGGTTTGCACTGTTGAAGCGCTAAGCGGGCCGACGGGGTGGTATGATTATGGGGACAGGTTTCAGCCGGGTCTGATTGATGGCCGGTAAAAAAAACTATCCCTAAAAGAAATTCATTCCATCAAGTGCATCCATTACTCCTCTTACAGCGGTGGCCGAATCTTGCAGAAGTTTCATTTCATCTTTATCCAGGTCAATTTCCAGGATCTCTTTAATACCTCCTGTACCAAGTTTTACAGGCACCCCAACGTAGGTATCCCTGATTCCATATTCACCTTCCAATCCTACACAAACAGGGAAGATGCGGTTTTGATCTTTCAAAATGGATTCGGCCATTTGAACGGCTGCAGCACCCGGAGCATACCAGGCTGAGGTTCCCATCAACTTTACAATTTCACCACCGCCCTTCCTGGTTCTGTCAACTATGGCCTGAATGGTATCTTCATCCATTAATTCACGGAGTGGAATGCCGCTTATCGTGGTGTATCTTGGCAGTGGGACCATGGTATCCCCATGCCCGCCCATTAAAACGGTCTGAATATCTTTAGGAGAACAATCCAGGGCGCTGGCAATGAATGCTCTGAACCTGGCCGTATCCAGAATTCCTGCCATTCCAAAAACCTTTGTACGGTCTTTTTTAGTGGTAAGAGCCGTGGTATAGGTCATCACATCAAGAGGATTTGCTACAACTATAAATATAGCATCCGGAGAAGCAGCCACTGATTTTTCAGCCACTTCCTTAACGATCTTCGCATTTGTCGAGATCAGATCATCCCTTGACATTCCCGGTTTACGGGGAAGGCCTGAAGTGATGATTACAATCTCAGATCCTGCTGTTGCCGCATAATCATTTGTTGAACCAATCAGGCGTGTATCATATAGTTCAACTGGAGAAGTTTGCCAGAGATCCAGCGCTTTTCCTTCAGAAAGTCCTTCTTTAATATCAACAAGGACCACTTCATTAACGAGTTCCTTTCGGGCAATGGCATCGGCGCATGTTGCCCCAACATTACCTGCACCTATTACGGAAATTTTCATGGTTAAGAATTTAATGTATTAGAATAAAAAGTTTTAAATTATTGATTGACAATCCATTGTTTCCACAAACGTATAAAAAAGAGGAACGGATATCTCTTCTGTTGGTATGGCAGAATGAGTACACTAATTTAAGTAAAAAAAAGAGGATGGGATATGTCGTAAAACACATAAACAATGTCATTAAAATATTCTAACCGGAAAGCAAAAATATCTGTTTTTATGGATGCTGCATGGTGATTTCGGAAAGCCTTATTCTACCATAGCATTATAATCGGTAGATAATTTCTTCTTTTCAATAAAGTCATATAATGACAACCGCCGTATTCCATAAAAGTCTGACCAGTAATTCCTTAAAGCAGTAATATAGTTTCGCCGGGCAATGTCCTTTTCCGAATCTGCCACATTCAGGTCCAGCACATCAATTTTTCCAATGAGGAATCGTTGTTTTGTGACTTCATAGCGTTTCTGGGCAATAGTATCGGCGGTTGCGGCAATGGCCAGCTGGTCATCCTGAAGGTTAAACTGGGCCACTGAAAGGAATACGCTTTGATCGAAGTCTATTCTTGATTGCTGGACGTTTGTTTTCACAACATCCCTGTTTGACTGGGCTATTTTAAGACGGCCCCTTCCCTGGCCCCAATCGATAATGGGCACTGAAAATCCAACGCGTAACCGTTGTTCATCAAGAAGGTTTTTATAGGCTGCTCCGGGGTTTAAATCTGTCCCTGTATAACCAACAGATGCAAACAGGTCTGCCTGGAATCCTTTTTCCCCTTTTGCCATGGCGACACCCTGGTCTGCCTCAATCAGTTGCCGCTCCAGGAGTTTTAATTCGGGATTGTTTTCATGTGCCAGTGCCAATGCCTGCTGGTAATCAACCTCAAGGTCGGGAATTTGCTTCGGGATGGTCAACTGAAGTTTTACATTTTCATTATATCCCAGGAAGGAACGCAATTGAAATTCCTGGATTTGAAGATCAATCTGGCTTTGATTAAGTGCGGCTCCGGCATTCAGGAAACTCAGCTGCATTTGTAACAATTCATTTTCTGCAATGGTCCCTATGTTAAACCTGCCCCTGGCAATTCTGTAGAGGGTATCTGAATTTGAATAGTTAAACTCGGCGATCTCCACATTCAACTGCGCCAGAGCCAGATTAAAAAACAAGTTCACAGCTCTGGCATGTACAAATTCAATATCATCAAGATAGGTTTTTTGTGCTTCTTCATACTTTATGGGTTCAATCTTCTTTTCCCATTTCAATGGATTAAACTGAAAAATGGGTTGCATAAAGCCAATACTCACCGGAACCGTTATAAACTGCGTTTTTTGCTCGGCAGTAAAAACCTGGTTATTAAACATCCTGAAATTGGTATTTGCAAATATTGAACCACCGGTAGCGCCGATGTTTTGCCTTAGATCCAGTCCAACTGATGAATTGTTTGTATTGATCGTGGTATAAAAATCCTCGTTTGTTGAAGCGTTGTACCGTTGTTCCAATGACCGGTTAATATCATAAGCGGTGGCATCCAGATTCAGGCCGGGTTTGTATTTGGCTCTGAATGTCCGGTATTCCCAGTATTTTCCCAAAAAACTATGTTTGGCAAGTATGGCCTGCAAGGATTGCGTCCTGGCTATCTCCAGAACCTCATCCAGAGTCAGCAGTTTTTGTTCCTGGGCATAAGTACTTCCCGATATCAACAGGGCAAATAATACAAAAATTGTTCCGGGAAGTGTTCTCAATCTCATTTTTGATAAGTTATTCATAACGTAAAGATTCTATAGGATCTCTTTCAGAAGCCCTCTTAGCCGGGGAATAGCCAAAGATGACCCCAACGGCAGCGGAAACCCCGAATGCCACAATCACTGAAAAAAAGGATATAATGGTCAGTATCCCTGCCAGCTGGGTGATCAGTTTAGAGAGTATGATCCCAAAAAAAACGCCTATTAATCCGCCTGTGACACTGATCAGGATGGCTTCTGACAAAAACTGCACAACAATATCAGTCTTTTTTGCACCGATAGCCATTCTTGTTCCAATCTCCTTGATGCGTTCCATTACCGAGGCAAACATGATGTTCATAATGCCAATACCTCCCACAACCAGGGAAATACTTGCAATAGCACCGAGAACAATATTAAAAACATCCTTTGTCCTTTGTTGTTGCTTGAGGAGCAATTCAGGTACCGTTATCTCAAAGTCCTTTACCTCCTGATGTCTCCGAAGCATCATCCGGCTGAGTACTTCAGTGGTTGGGTTGAGTTGTTCTGTTTCTTTTACCTGGACAATAATCCGGTCCAGCTGGTGGTAATTGGAGCTTGTATTCTGACTGGGTGTAGAACTTATAGACATCCGCATCATACCCATACCGCTCCTGATCTCAATTTTGGAATTATCACGGGTGTTCACCAGGGCCCTGTTCTGGAACCGCATCAGCATGGTCTTAACAGGAATGTATATATTATCATTGTAAACGTTTACTCCCGTTTGTTCAAATCCGGTCAGGCTCACATCAGTGCGTTCCAGTACGCCTATGATTTTAAGCCAGACATCGCCGAACTTAATATATTGCCCGACAGGATCAACCTGGTTAAAGAATTTAGAACTGATATTGGACCCCACAATACAGACGGTTATGCCATATTCCTTTTGAAAGTCGTTAAAAAAACTACCCCTTTCAAGTTCAAGATTATAAAGTTGAAAATAATCGGCTGAAATACCTACGATCTTTGCCGGGGACCGCCTGCCATTCTGAAGCACGAATGAATTTAACGCAAGTTCCGGGCTGACTCTCTGGACTGAAGGAATGACTTTTTCAATTGCTTCTACATCCAGCATGCTGAGGCCCCTGGAGAATTTACCTTGTTGCCGTTCCCCCTCCTCACCTCCTTCGCCTTCCCGGTCTGCGGCTTCCTGCACTATAGGGGTTATTACAATATTGTTAACCCCAACCATTTTAATCTGATCCAGGATCTCTTTTTGAGCCCCTTTACCGATGGCAAGCATGGTGATAACGGCTGCCACTCCGAATATGATCCCCAGGGCTGTAAGCATAGACTTTAACTTATTGGCCAGAATGGATTCCAGGGCTATAATAACATCATGCAAATACCTTTTCATAAGATGTAAGTCAATTATTTTTCGGACGCCCTATTTTTGAGATGTACCTGTTTTTGTGGTATCTGATTTTACAATGGCCTTTGTCATTCCTCGTCCCCGGGCCTGGCCTTCATCCATTTGTACAGAGCCTTCATGACCACCGCTCACGGTTCCCGCCCCCCCCTGCCGGCTGCCGCTCAATATCATATATTGCTGCATTTTGCTGTTTTGCTCTGCAGACTGGGCGGCTTCAGCTTTCATACGTTCTTCTTCCAGGCGTCTTTGCTTTTCCCTCTCTTTGATCAATCCTACGATCTCATCACCAACCAACCTGAATTTTTCAGGATCTTCAGGTAAAGAAAGCAATATTTTATCCCCATCACTCAGCCCCTGCTCCACGATGACTTCATTCTCATTTGACTCACCAAGAAGGACCACGTTTTTGGTTCCGTTTTTCTTATATACAATGGGAATACTGTCCTCCACATGGATGGTTTCCAGCGGAATAGACAGCACATCTTCAAACACGGCCGTGACGATCTGATTACTTGTTGTCATGGCCGGACGCAGCACCGGATCCACCCCGTCAAGATGAATCACCACTTCAAATACTTTGGCATCGGTGTTCGGAAGTTGTTCACCAATATTTGCCACATCTATAATTTCTCCCGTAAATTCTTTCTCAGGAAATGCATCCACCCCGATTCTCACCTTCTGCCCCTTTTTAATCTTACTTATGTCGATTTCGTTTACATAGGTTTTGGAAATAAGAGAAGAAAGATCAGGCAGTGTAGCCACAGTAAGGTCCCAGCCACTGATGCTGGAACCAACCTTTCGTTTCTGACCGCCCCATTCCTTTTGGTAAATGACCATTCCGGGTGCAGGGGCGAGAATGGTAAATTTTTCCAGCAGGTTCACCATATCATTATAGCTTCGTTGTTTCCTGGTAAGGTCTAACTGGGCCTCCCGGATATCCGCATTATATTGCAGAACTTTCAGTTTGTAGTTTAATTTTGCCTGTTCAAAAGCCCGTTTCGATTTGTCGAGGGTAATTTGTGCCTGCCGGATCACAGCCGGGGATTCGTACTTCGACTGATCCAGGGTAATTTCTGCTTCTTCCATGTTATATTCCAGGTTTACCAGCTCATCTCTCAGGTTCCTTAAATTAATAGTAGTATCCAATCGAACCCTTTCGAGCGTGGTTGTCCGCTCTTCAAGTTCATCTTCCAGGTCTTTCAGGCGGTTGGTTGCATCTGAGCGGTCCAGGGTTGCAATATAATCTCCGGCTTCTACAATAGTGCCTTCTGGAATCAGATCCTGTATTTTGATCTGACTGAACCGGTGACTCCTGGAGGTCCTTAACTCGGTCGGGGCTTTAATTTGAACGGACCGCTCGGCCTGTAATTCACCGGTAACTGCAACAATGATCTCAAATTTTCCATAGAATACTTCGGCCTCCAGTTGTGCCAGTTCATCTTTTTTTGTAACCTTATTGATCACTGCAAGAGTAATAACTGCAAAAACAAGCACACCTATACTAATCCAAATTGTTTTCTTCATCTTATTGATTGGGTAATAATTATTTACTGTATGTTTAAGATATTCTGTTTTTCAGACATATCAGGCACAAAGGTATTTTATTTTCAATTGCATGAATTCTTTTTAACAGAATTTAACAACGTCTCCGTGCAAATTAGACAGCCATAAAATCTTATATATTCCCGGCAACGGTAATTACTCAGAACAATTTTATTTTCCCGAGAATCTCCTTAACGAGAATTTCAGAACCCTTTGCTGTTGAGCTTTCAGCAATGACCCTGATAACCGGTTCCGTATTTGATTTCCGTATATGAAACCATTCATTCTCAAAATCAACCCTAAGGCCATCAATGTCAACAACATTCATAGTCTTATAATGGTTTTTTAGTGAGGAAAGAAATGCGCTAAAGTTGAATCCGGGATCAACGGCAATTTTCTCTTTTAAAATAAAATAGGCAGGCAGTGCTTTCCTGATATCAGAAACAGCTTTGTTTTCTGCAGCCAGGTAACTTAAGAACAGGGCGATGCCCACAAGGGCATCCCTGCCGTAATGCAATTCCGGGAAGATCACACCACCATTTCCTTCACCGCCGATTACCGCCTGGTTGTTTTTCATGGCCTCTACAACATGTACCTCACCAACAGCGCTTGCGGTATGACGGACTCCGTATGTATCACTGATATCTCTAAGCGCCCTGGAAGAAGAAAGGTTTGACACTGTATTCCCGGGTTGGTTCTTCAGGATATAATCAGCAACTGCCACAAGGGTGTTTTCTTCTCCAAAAAAGCTGCCATCTTCACATACTATGGCCAGACGGTCAACATCAGGATCTACGGCCATGCCAAGGCCGGCCCCTGCATTAACAACAGTTTCTGAAAGAGCCGTGAGGTTTTTTGGCAGAGGTTCGGGATCGTGGGGGAAATCCCCTGTTGGTTCGCAATACAACTCAACAACATCCTGTACACCAAGGGCTTTTAACAAATCCGGGATGATCAATCCACCCACTGAATGAACGCAGTCAATGGCTATTTTGAATCTGGCATTTTGAATGGCATTAACATCAACAAGGGGCAAATCAAGGATCTTGCCAATATGCATTTCCCCTGCTGTAGAAAGGGTTCTTTGAGTTCCAAGATCCCGGGCTCCGGCGAATTGCACAGATCCACCGTCTGCCAGCCTGATGATTTCTGCTCCGGTTTCAGCAGAAATAAATTCACCCACGCTATTCAGCAACTTGAGGGCATTCCATTCAAACGGATTGTGGCTGGCGGTGATGATAATCCCTCCATCCGCCTCCTCCTCCTGAACGGTCAGTTCCACGGTGGGCGTTGTAGCCAGATCAAGGTCCAGCACATCAATGCCCAATCCCATAAGCGTCCCGGTTACCAGGTTTTTTACCATCCGGCCTGAGACCCTGGCATCTCTTCCAACAACCACACACCAGGATTCTTTTTCGATTGTATTTTTCATCCAGGTTCCAAAGGCAGAAACAAAGCGAACCACATCCGGGGGAGTGAGGTTTTCTGATTGGTGGCCACCAATGGTCCCCCGGATACCGGAAACAGATTTAATCAGGGTCATTATTGTAAGTAATTTATTCTTTTACTTTTATTGATATACATGCTTGAATTAACGTCTGAAAATTCGTATTATTAGGGAAAAACAATACCCTAATATATTTCAGATCTAAAAGTAGCCATTACCCACCAAACCTCCCCCATATATGCAGAAAAAAAGGAAATCACGACTAAAATCTTACCGGGCATCCGGCCAAAAATCTTCGTCAGTCGGGAAAAGGGAAGCGTTCCGGGATAAGGAAGTTCCTTCAGACTCAGGCATCCGGTTAAACAAATACCTTTCAAATTCAGGACTTTGTTCCAGAAGAGAGGCCGATCAGCTTATTCAAAGAGGCTGCATTACAGTCAACAGGAAAGTGGTTAAAGAATTGGGGACAAAGGTGGTCCCCAATGATGATGTGATGTTTAAAGGCGAGAAACTCAAGCCCGAGAACAAGAGCTATATCCTTATGAATAAACCCAAAGATGTGATCACCACAGCAAATGACCCGCAGGGAAGACGGACTGTTTTTTCTTTGTTTAAACCACCCCTGAAAGAACGGGTATATCCGGTTGGACGGCTGGACCGGATGACCACCGGGATCCTTTTGCTTACAAATGACGGGAAACTAACCAAACAACTGACACATCCGGGTTATGGAAAAAAAAAGATTTATCAGGTGAGCCTTGACAGACCTGTAACAAAGGCTGACCTGGAACGTGTTAATGAGGGGATTACCCTTGATGATGGATTCATAAAAGCGGATGGCATTCATTATATTGATGCGAACGATAAAAAGGAAATCGGCATTGAAATACATTCGGGAAGAAACAGGATCATCCGCAGGATCTTTGAACATCTTGGCTACAATATCCGGAAGCTCGACCGCGTATATTTTGCCGGACTCACCAAAAAAGGCCTGCCCCGTGGCAAATGGCGCTATCTTTCCGATAAGGAAATATCCATACTTAAACGAGGAAGTTATGAATGATAATGCAGGGCTAAAGCCCGGAGAATCTATGAGGTATGCAATTCCCGGAATGAATGCCGGGGGTACCGAGGGCCGGTGGCAAGGATAAATAACTCCGTCCTTTAGGGCGGAGGTAAGATCGGAACAACACAACCGGGCTTTAGCCCAACACTGTCCCGGCAGGCAGGGGATTTGGAAACCAGCCTGCCTGATACGAAACCGGTTTTTAATGAAATACATTACTTTATATACAGTATTATTTCTGGCTTTGATACAGGGCAGCCTTTCCCATGCCCAGATCCGGAAGATATCCGGGAAAGTGGTTGAGAATAAAACCGGAAAATCCCTTGCCTTTGTAAATATTTCATATAATAATACCGGCAGGGGAACCACAAGTAATATTGACGGGGACTTTGTTCTGAACGCAGGTGAAAACATACAGGTTGTAAAGTTTTCCTATATCGGCTATGAGCCTGTCCGCCTGAGTTTGTCCGAAATCCCGGACCCCGGAAACCTGAGTGTCATCATGGTGCCTGTGGTCTATGATATCAGGGAAGTGGAAATTACACCGGGATTAAACCCGGCACACCGCATCATTAAACTGGCGCATGACAACAGGAAGATCAACAATCCTGAAAAAATCAAGTCTTTTTCTTATACCTCCTATAACAAGCTGTATTTTACTATCGATATACCCGAAGCTCTTACAGACACGAACCGTTTTGTGTCAGACGAAACTGAGTTTGAACAGGATTCCGGTCTTCTGGAGTTGCAGGAATTCGTTGATGAACAGCATCTGTTTTTGATGGAATCGGTAAGCACCCGTGATTTTAAATTCCCCGACCGGAACCATGAAGAGATAGTTGCTTCCAGAGTGTCCGGTTTCAACAATCCTTCATTTACCTTACTGGCCACACAGATCCAATCCTTTTCATTCTATAATGAATTCATCACCATTCTAAACAAAAACTACCTCAATCCATTGAGTACCGGGAGCACCAATAAATACCTCTTTATACTGCAGGATACCATGTTTACCGAAACCAACGATTCGGTATTTATCATTTCCTATGAGCCCAAACGCGGCAGGAATTTTGAAGGATTAAAAGGCCTCCTTTACATCAACTCCAATAAATATGCCCTTCAGAATGTCATCGCCGAAGCTGCCGAACCAAAAGACATTTTTAAGATCCGCATTCAGCAAAAGTATGAATACATTGAGAATAAGCAATGGTTTCCGGTGCAGTTAAATACAGATATCATCATTGGAAATCCTGAAACCCAGGAAAAAGGCATGCAGGTAAAATTTGAGGCTAATGATAATGAAGTAAAGCTTTTGGGAATTGGAAAAAGTTATATTACCAACATCCTTATTGAACCTGAACTTGAATTAAAGAGATTCAGAAGTGTGGAAGTACGTGTTGATAAAAACGCTCATAAAAAACCTGCAGACTATTGGGACCAGTTTCGTTATATGCCTCTTTCTGAGAGAGATACTATGACCTATCACATTCTTGACAGCATTGGAAAAGAAGTGCACCTGGACCGGATGTTCTGGATCGCAGAAACCCTCTTTAATGGCTATATTCCCCTGTCTGTTTTTAACATTGACATTTCATCCATACTGGATTACAGCACCTATGAAGGATTGCGGACAGGCATCGGGGGTGAAACCAACGACCGGCTTTCGGAAGCGTTTTCTGTTGGAGGCCATGTGGCATACGGAACAAGGGATAATGACTGGAAATTTGGTATAAAAGGGCGTGTGACACTGGCGAAACGGCTGAACATGGGAGTGGGCGCCTCCTACCTTGATGATGTCCGTGAATCGGGCGGATATGATTTCTTTGAGACCGAACGGAATTTCGGTACGGAATCCTTACGGAGATTTATGGTGGAACAAAAAGACATTGTCAGGTCCTGGAAGACATGGTACAATTTCAGAACACTCCAGTATTTCAGGGTTCGATTATATTTTGAAAATTCCGATATCACCTTTGGCAATCAGTACCTGTTCAGGATCAATAATGAACAACCCAACGTTTTTGTCAATAAAGCCATGGTTTCGGAACTTGGCATCAATATCCGGTTTGCTTTTAAGGAAAAGTTTATGGAATCCCCCGGGAGACGCATATCGCTTGGTACCCGTTACCCGGTTCTGTATGCCAATATTAAGCAGGGTGTTGACTGGGTGGGCGGCCAGCACCTCTACAACAAGTATGAAGCCCGCCTGGATAAAACCTTTACCACCCGTACCTTCGGTAAATCCCGGTTTATTTTGGATGGAGGTTTTGTAGATGGGCGCCTGCCATATTCCATACTGTACAGTGGAAGAGGCAGTTTCAGGACATTTACTATTGATGCGGCCAACAGTTTTGGAACCATGCGGATGAATGAATTTTTATCAGACCGGTTTTTTTTCATTTTTTTCAAACAAAACTTCGGGAAACTGCTGCTTCGATCAGGAAATTTTCAGCCTGAAATAGTCCTTGTCACTAACCTTGGTGTGGGCAGTCTGAAAAACCGGGACGATCACAGAAATATTGTTTTCAACACCATGGAAAAAGGGTACTACGAGTCCGGAATACTGGTCAACAATATGATAAACCAGTTCTTTATCGGATACGGCCTGGGCATCTATTACAGGTACGGGCCATACACCCTGGAAAAAACTATTGATAATTTTGCCTTCAAATTTACAATAAACGCCAGGCTTTAACAGTGGGGGACTCCCTGCAACCGGATATTTACTATCTTTGCACGTTGAAAATCAATGACTCATGACTTTCAGGTCTGGTTTTGTAAATATTATTGGAAATCCCAATGTCGGGAAGTCAACCCTCATGAATGCTCTTGTGGGGGACAAACTTTCTATCATAACCTCCAAGGTGCAAACCACCCGGCACAGGATCATGGGTATTGTTAACGGCCCCGGTTTTCAGATTGTATACTCGGATACTCCGGGCATCCTTAATCCAAAGTATAAACTTCAGGAAACCATGGCCAAGGCAGTATCCACCGCACTTATAGACGCCGATATCATTCTGTTTATAACAGATCCCAAAGACCATGAGATTAAAAATCCGGCGATCTTGAAAAAGCTGCAAAACACATCCATTCCCATATTGCTGATCATTAACAAAACAGATCTGATTGAGGAACCGGAGGTGGCCTCCCTTTCATCCATCTGGTCGGAAGTGCTGCCTAAAGCAAAGATTTTTCCTGTTTCCGCATTGAAAAAAACCAATCTCACTGCATTGTCTGATCAATTACTGAACCTTCTGCCGGAAGGGCCTCCATATTATCCGGACGATCAATTGACTGACCGGACGGAACGGTTTTTTGTTTCAGAAATGATCCGGGAGAAGATCCTGTTGTATTATAAGCAGGAAATACCGTATTCCGTACAGGTGGAAGTTGAGAGTTTCAAGGAAGAAGAATCCATCATCCGGATCTCTGTCCGGATCTATGTCACCCGGGAATCACAAAAAGGGATACTGATCGGCCACCGGGGAAGCATGTTAAAAAAAGTAGGCACTGATGCCCGTATGGATATTGAAAGCTTTTTTGGGAAAAAGGTCTTTCTTGAGCTGTTTGTAAAGGTACGGAAGGACTGGAAAGACAATGAACTTCAGCTCAAACAATGGGGCTATATTTAATACTGATAAGCGAAAAAGAAAATGGGTAACATTGTAGCCATCGTAGGCAGGCCAAATGTTGGTAAATCCACACTTTTTAACCGCTTTACCGAAAGCCGCAGGGCCATTGTTCATGAAACCAGTGGCGTGACACGCGACAGGCACTACGGAATGGCCGATTGGAACGGCAGGAAATTCACCCTGATCGATACCGGCGGTTACATAAACAAATCTGAAGATATTTTTCAGGATGAGATCAAAAAACAGGTCATCATTGCCATCGAGGAATCTGATATCATCCTGTTCCTTGTGGATGTGGAGACCGGCATTACCGGCCCCGATGAAGCTCTTGCAAGATTGTTGCGAAAATCAGACAAAAAAGTGATACTGGCTGCAAATAAGGTGGACCACTACAGCCAGCAATATGATGCGGCCACTTTCTACAGTCTGGGATTGGGTGATTTTTTTCCGGTTTCCTCCGTTAATGGCAGCGGCACGGGAGAACTGCTCGATGCCATAGTCGGTCATTTACCCGAAGTAAAAGAGGAGGAAGAACCTGATATACCCCGGTTTGCCATTGTTGGCCGGCCCAATGTAGGAAAATCCTCGCTGGTAAACTCCCTGCTTGGTGAGGAACGTAACATTGTCACACCCGTTGCAGGAACTACCAGGGATACCGTCAATTCACGTTATACCAAATACAATCATGATTTTTACCTGGTTGATACTGCAGGATTACGAAGAAAAGAAAAAGTAAAGGAAAACCTGGAATTCTATTCGGTTATGCGATCAATCAGGGCCATTGAAAATTCCGATGTATGTTTGCTCCTGGCTGATGCCACACTTGGATTCGAGGCACAGGACCTGAATATTTTTTATTTGATACAGCGCAACCGGAAAGGGATTGTGGTACTTGTGAATAAGTGGGACCTCATTGAAAAGGGAACAAATACAGCCCGGGATGTTGAAAAAAAGATCAGAGAAAAAACAGCTCCCTTCCAGGACGTTCCAATTATTTTTGTTTCCGCCACTGAGAAGGTCCGGCTGCAAAAAGTACTGGATGCGGCAATTGAAGTATTCCGGAACCGGAAACAACGCATTCCCACCTCACAGTTAAACAACTTGTTGCAGGAAGCCGTAGCCCATCATCACCCCCCATTCTATCGTGGAAGGGAAATAAAGATCAAGTATGGCACCCAGCTGCCTACACTGGCGCCATCGTTTGTTTTTTTCTGCAATTATCCGGAACAAATCAAGGAACCTTATAAACGATTCCTCGAGAATCGCATCAGGAGTAAGTACAATTTTACGGGTGTTCCGATCCAGATTTTTTTCAGAAAAAAATAGGTATGGTTTTTGAAGTGTAAGAGCTGGAATTTGTATTTTTGAACCATGAGGAAAACTGTATTAAATACCGGCATCATTATTCTGATCTTCATTTCCCTGCTCGCATGCAGAAAAACAGAAGTCTATTCAGAGATCCCTGAAATCGGCTATTTGAGTTTCTTTTTCAGGGATACCACAGACCTGCTTGGAAACAGGAGCGTTGTTGGTGCTCTTACATTTTCCTTTGTGGATGGGGATGGAGACCTGGGGCTTAAACAACCTCCCGATTCCGCCAAACCGGGGGATCCTTCCTATTCCAATTTGTTTTTCAAGCTCTTTGCTTTCAAGGACGGGATGTTGACGGAAGTGCCGGAAAGTGACCTTGCATTCCCCTTATCATACAGGATCCCTTATATGGAGCCGGAAGGTCCCGATAAAACCTTAAAGGGGGAAATTGAAGTGGAGTTTCTGTATCTGGCCTTTCCATACGACACCATAGGATATGAGTTCTACATTACCGACCGGGCCGCCCATGAAAGCAATGTTGTAAATACACCGATATTCATCATTCCAAAAATCGATTCACTGTCTTTATAGACCGTACCTGAAGTGATTCAACCGCGGGAATATGATGTACAGGGATTTTATACCTGCAGGCCCATAAACAGAACGTCATCCACCTGGTCATATCCTTTTTTCCAGGTCTCGAAATTTTTCCTGATGTGGTTAAACTGATCATCCATGCCCCGTTCATGAATGTCATCAAGCAGGTTTTTCAACCGCACCATCTTAAGTTTTTTCCCCAAAGGACCGCCAAACTGATCGGGGTATCCGTCTGAAAACAGATAAACCACATCTCCGGGAACAAGCTGATATTCCTGGTCTTCAAACATCTTGCCCTCAATGGCCTCTCCACCCACTGAACTTCGGTTGCCACGAATATAATACTGTTCACCCCGGTGGTACATTATGATTGGCCGCATGGCAGAGGCAAACCGCAGGTGCCTGGTTTTAAGGTTGAACTCGCATACAATGATGTCCATGCCATCGTTGGAGGCATGCACTTCGATATTCTGATTCAGGGAGTTTGTAATTTCATGGTCGAGGGTCTCCAGTAGCTCCGAGGGTTTAATGTTAACGTTCCTGCTTACGATATCCTTTATCAGAGTGGAACCGATCATCGACATAAAAGCCCCCGGAACGCCATGCCCTGTGGAATCGGCACAAACTATAATGAACCGGTCATCGTTCACCCGGTCCCACCAGTAAAAATCACCGCTGACAATATCCCTGGGCTGGTAGAATATGAAACTGCCCTTGAAATTATCTTTCAGTTTCCGGACAGGCGGTAAAATACTTGCCTGGATCCTCTGTGCATAATTGATACTGTCCGTGATTTCCTTATTTTTTAATTCAATCTCTTCTTTTTGCTCCACCACTTCCCTGGTCCGCTGAGTAAGTTCTTTTTGCAGGTAGGCCTGCAATCTTTTATGGTTGCGTTCCCGAACTTTAATGATGATGATCACAGCCATAATGACTGCCGCAAATATTGCCGATACAAACCACCATGTTTTCCAGAATGGTTTCTTTATCATGATGGTGAGGCTAACCGGTTCTTCCGTTGTTTGAAAATCAGCATTGTAAGCCCGCAGTTGAAAGGTGTAACGACCGTCTTCAAATCTCGGAAAGTCTGCATATCCCAAAGGGCTCAGGTCAGACCATTCCGGATCATAATTCTCCATTCTGTATTGATAGAGCACCTTGCCGGGATCTCTGAAACTGATCCCCACAAAATATATTCTCACTTTATAATCATTATAGGGCATGACAATGTGCTCAGAGAAGGGCACCACTTCATCGTTAAAGACCAGGGAACTGATATTGACTTTAGGTGGGGCCAATACATCCTTGTCATTATTGTAATCATATACCATGACCCCTTCGGAGGTGCCCAGTAACAGTTTGCCATCGGCATCAAGGAATCCTGAGTTCTGGTTGGCATCCCCGGTTATTCCGTAATCAGGACCGTATTGTTTTATTATCGCTTCGTCTTCATAAATGCGACTGAATCCCTGCCTGTGGCCCACCCACAAACGGTTTAGTCCGTCTTTAAATATCCCATAGCAATAAATCGTTTTCAGGCCTGTTTGCCCGGTAAACTGGTATACTGTGTCTTCCGTAAACTGCAGTACACCACTGCCGTATGTTGCTGCCCACAAATCCCCCTTATCCGTTTTCAATGCGGATCTGAAATCTATACTCTGCCCCATGGATGCAAAATCTGCAGCCTTAACCTGCAGGTCGGATGTCAGGTAATAAAGCACATCGCTGCGGGTTGAAAGCCACAATTGTCTTTTTTCATCCAGATATAAATGCTCAATGGAGTTGTGTGGCAAACCTTCCCTGGTTGAAAAAGTTTTCACTTTTGCACCCGTAGACAAATCAAACAACAAAATTCCCTGGTTAGTAGCTACCCACAACCGGTCATCATCATTGGTTATAAAATTTATTTGCCGTTCCAGGCGGTCTGTAGAAGAGGAATAAAATGGTTTTATACGACCCGTTCCGGTGTTTAAAACATAAAGTCCGTTATTTTCAGTTCCAATAAACAATCTGCCATCATCGATGTAATGCAATGCATTTATGGCGCCATCCGGCAGGCCATCCCCGGTTGAAAAAAGTCTGATTGTCGCCCCGTTTTCCTTATCCACTGAAAGGATGCCTTTTTCTCCTGCCAGATAATAAAAACGACCATCTCCGCTAATGGCGCTGATACTGTTTCCAAATCCGGATTCTTCAAAGGATATAAAAGTAAAGGCTTCATCCAGCAGCATTGCCAGACCCTGGCCATTGGTACCCACCCAAACATTTTCTTCAAAATCCTGGAAAACACAAAGCGTACGGTCCGAACCCAGGCCGTTGCCCTCATGATACCTGACATAAGAAACCTCCGGCACATTATAGAAAGGAAATTGTATCTTAAACAATCCCCGGGAGTTTGTACTCATCCATAAATTCCTGTCGCTGTCCTCAATAACAGACAAAACATCAAGATTCAGAAGATCCTGATCAGAGAATAAAGGCTGGATGGTACATGCATCATTTCCCTCAGGTTTTTGTAAAATATATACACCACCCCTTCTGGTTCCAATAAACACACTCCCGGATGTTTTACTCAAATAAATGGATCGAACCGTAATGGAGGGGAAACCCTCAATTTTATTGATCAGCACGGGGGGCTGATGGCCCTGGGGCATGGAATAAAGAAACAGCCCCTCATTGGTGCCTATCAATAATTTGTTGTCCGGTGTTTTACCAAGGGAATAAACGATCCCGAAATCAGATGAAAAATGCGTGATCCTGTTTGGTCCTTTTTTATCAATCTTCAGGAGTCCCTCATTTTGAGTGGCTACAATAACCGATCCATCAACGGCCTCAATGATCCCCGTTATTTTATTTGAAGTATAATCCCCCACGTCAAGCACCTCCATCTCATCGCCGTTGTAGTACAGAAGAACTCCTTCCGTATTTGTTCCAAACCAGAGATGTCCCCGGGAATCACGGAAACCGGTTGTGAAATAACTTTCACGCAGGGAATCCGGTATAAGATCGTTCCGGAAAGAGATCCCATCGAACCTGGACAATCCGCCGCCTGTGGCCAGCCAAAGGTACCCATCCAAATCCTGGTTAATGGAATAAACATACCTGTCCAGGCCTTTTTCGGTCCCAAATTCCCTGAAATGAAAAGTCTGGGAAAATGCACCAGGTAAAACGAATGTCAGGAACAGAAAAGGAAAAAAGATTTTATTAAGGCCCATAATCCTGGAATTCATACTAGAGTTAAAAGACACTATTTCTCAATTTTCTTTGTTTCGATATTGTAATTGTATTTCGGCACTCCACCAATAGGAATGGTGAAAAACCTCAGATTTTCATCATACTGGTTCTGTACGGAAATAACAACATTGTTATTGATCACCAGGGGATCGTGTTTTTTTATAAACTGAAAATCGAGGGATTTTCCTATTTCATCGTTAATGATCCTGTGTTCACTTTCCGTAAAAAAATCTTCTCCGGAAAGCTCCCCCAGTTCACCGCGCCGCACTGTAGATACAATCCTGAGGATCCCGTCACTGTCCCAGTCGAAGTTTTTTTGTTTTACCGATGTAGTACCCTTGTCAATAAACGGATAAATATGGGATACAGCGAACACATTCCACATTCTGAACGTATACTCATAACAAAAGGCATTGCCGCCTTCAATCTCTATGTTCTCATCCGCACTGATACTTAAAAAAAACCGGTACAGGTTTCCGTCATCCCCGGATATTCCTTCACAAATGATCTTAAAAATATATCCGAAATCGGGTGATAATTCTCCGTCTCTTGGATTAAAAGGCCCGAAGGTAAACCAGCCATCATCATACCGGCTGTCCACCCCAAAGGTTTCAGAGTCTAACAGGATGCCGCTCTTATAATTCCCCACCGGATCCAATCCCTGGGCATCTTCATCCGACCAGCAGTCTTTTCCACCGTAAACTGAAAATTCTGTTTTTGTATTGAAATACCCGTTGAGTTCATCAATTTTGCCGCCACAATCAGGGTCATAAATCCTGATATATATGTTGTCCCGGAAAGATTCAGGAATGGAGAAAAAAAACACCTGTGAGAAATCATCATCACCCCAGGAGGTTTCGGCAAATTTTCCAAAGGTTACAAGATGAGGGATGTTTTCATCATCGGCCGGAATGGGCTGGGCTATTGCACCTGAGGCAGAAAAATAAAGCAGAAGAAATGTATATATAAAATGTCTCATCACTTTTTTATGATACCTGTTCAAATAATATGCCTTAAAAACTTCCCTCACTGATCATCTTTCAAAATAAGTAAAAACCAGGGAATTCCCTGCTTCAGAAAAAATTTTCCTTTCGACGGATTATCATCAACATTTATGGAATTCTATTTATTACAATCACCCTTTTATAGCTGCAGATTTCCGTCTTCTCCCCTGTGCTGATCCGGGTGCCTTTTAATTTCAGATATATGTCATACGCGCCAGGAGCCGAAAAGGTGAAGGTTGGCTGACTGGCCAGGGAGGTATGATCATCATCATCAAACTTCCAGTAGTATTCTTCAATGTTAAAATCCGGCAGATAGGTTTCAAGGGTCTCGTCAAACAGAACCGCTTCACCACTAATACATGTATCCGGGCAACTTATATACGCCTGTTCCTCCGGAAATGCCTCAAACCGGTATGAAGCTTCATTGTACATAACCTCACCTGCAAGTGTATCAATAACATTTAACTGAACCAGATATTCCCCGGGGCCGTCAAAACAGTGTTCAACCGAAAGACCACGTTTTTTTATTCCTTCTTCGAGTACCCATTCATATATATAGGGTAGTGTATCCAGGTCCATGACCCCGGTTTCGAAGAACAGGTAACAATATGAATTCTCAACCTGTTGAATGCAACCGGCCAGTTCCTCAGAAGGCTTCAAGGCTGTAAATGAATAAACATCGTCATTGCGGCCGCGGTCGGAAGTAAAGTAGCCGGATGAAGCTCCTGATTCGCGAATGTATGCAAAATCATCGGAACGGCTGTTAAAAGGCGGATCAAGCCGTACGGGCATGGTCCATGAATCACCTGCTTTGTTTGAGAAAAAGATATCCAATCCCCCCATGGAATTGTTATTGGAAGAGAAGTACAACCGGGAATCACCGAATATAAACGGATACAGTTCTGATTTTTTGCTATTGATATTGGGCCCCAGATTTTCCGGTTCGGACCACTGCCCGTTTTCCAGCCTGCTGACATAGATATCAGACCTGCCGTATCCGCCGGGTTTATCGGATGAAAAATACAATTCTTTACCGTCACTGCTAATGGACGGATGGGCAACATCATAAGAAGGGTCATTATACGGAAAGGCCCGGACATTGATCCAGCGCTCCCCGCTTTTTGTAGCATAAAAGATCCCGAAACCATTATTTGCATCCTTATTCTTTTTATCCAGAGAAAGATTTCGTGTAAAATACATGGTTTTTGTTCCTTCATGGTAGGCAGCCGGTCCTTCATGGAAAACCGTGGTTAATTCTTTTGAAAATACCCTGGGCTTTCCCCACTTCAGGCTGTCCTTTTTACGCACTACAAAAATGTCCAGTAATCGTTCGTTATCCGTGGATTTATAATCCACAAAAACGCTGGTTTTCCGGTTTGAACAAAACAGTATCCCGTCCTCCATAATAATGGGAGCCAGGTCGTCATAGACACTGGAATTAAACGGCAGTAATTCTATCCTGAAAGTATCCTTCTGTGCAAAAGTTGTGAAGCAGGTGATCCCGGCAAATAATAAAAGGCTGATATGTTTTAACAGGCGCTTCATCTCATCCTAGAAATATCTGGGATTTGCAGCATTCACTTTATATCCGAATTCATAACGAAGCATGATCTCATGCACACCGTTCATCGCACTACTCAGATTTCCAAGGCTGTAATCATAAGAATACCCGAGCATCAGTTGATTGGTGATGCCGACCTGCATGTTACCTACCACAACCGGACTGGGATATGATCCGCCCGACCTGTAAGACACACCCACCCATAAACGGTCGTCAAAGAGAATGAAGGTATTATTAATATCGTAACGAAGGGCCTGATAATCCATCCTGTAGATTATCAGGAAAGAAGGCCGCCATTTAAATGATTTTGAACTTCCTATCAATCCTCCGGCCGTAAACACATAAGAATAGTATTTTGGAAGCAGGGAATACTGGTACTGAAAGGTGGCGGTATCCAGTCTGTAGGTCATCATGTCCGGAAGCGAGAAGCCCACAAAATACCTGGGAGCATAGTAATAGGCGCCAAAACCGAAATCAGGTTGCACATAGTTTTGTTCAACGTTTGCAAAAGCCGGATCTGTAGGATCGTCCAGTTTCAGGTTCGACAGGTTCTCATTCACCAGTACCACACCTCCTTTGAGGCCAAAAGCCAATTTCCCCTGCCCCATTTGAATGCGGTAGGCATAATTAAAAAAGGCCATGGTGTTTTTCCGTATCCCGTAACTCTGATTCACCAGGAATAAACCCAATCCAACTTTTTCATTTTTTAACGGAGCATGAGCGCTAAAGGTAATATTCATAGGAGCGCCTTCTACAGCGGTCCATTTTTTCTGGTAAAAAACAGACATATTAAATACATCCCTGGCTCCGGCATAAGCCGGATTTATGGCCAGGCCATTCGACCAGTACTGGCTGAAAGCGGTTTCATTATTCTGTGCTGTGGCACAAAGAATAATGCCAAACCATAAAATGAGGATTATGTATGTTGTATGTTTCAAATCACTGGCCTCCTTTAATTACGATATAGCCGGTAAAGGTTCTGGCAAAACCGCCTTTAACGTTAAGTACATAATAATAGGTATCGTCCGGCAGGGGATTGCCTTGCATATCTGTTCCGTCCCAGCCATCCGGGAAGTTTGATGCCGTCATAAAGTTCTCTGTTCTGAACACCGTGTTTCCGGTACGGCTGAACACCGTTAATTCATTGGGCACATTCCCGATGTTCTTCACCCTGAAGAAATCATTCTGACCGATGCTGACCCGTGGCGAAATACCCTGTGATATAAATGGATCTTCCTGAACAATAATGGTGACGGCAGCAATTTCATCGGGACAGGTGCCATTGCTCACTTTAAACTGTACCTGGTTATTTCCCCAATCAAGATTGGAAGCCGTTGTAAATTCCGCATCCACCGGAGAAAATACAGCAATTCCCGGGGAGCTCCATTCCTTTGTACCAACAATAACAGCCCGGGCCTGAAGGTCCAAAGTATTTGCAAAGGCCTCAAGTGTGGTATCTGAAGCTGAAGGTTTAATAATAACAGCCGGTGAGGGTGGTTCCCAGAATTGAATCGGCAAATCGGCCTGGTCCTGAGGGCATTTCCCGTTAAAGACCGTCCAGGTTAAGGTATGAAGCCCCTCTGCCGGTACCGTAACACCTGAAGAAGCGCTACCAGGATTGGAGAATACAATGCCCGGAGGGGCACTCCAAAGTCCGCTGCTTTCACTATTTGACCAGGGTGGAACCGCTCCCAGGGTGATGGTCATACCGCAAACAGGATCTCCAATACCGGGATCGGCAACCGGCGGTCTCTGGGTTACGATCCTGCCACTTCCAATAATGGTCTCAGCCTGGCATCCCCACTGGTCACTAATGGCGTTAACAGATAAGGTCCTTGTAGCATCCCCGGCACTGCCGGTCATTGCAACATCAACAAGCACATTGGCAAGATACGGCGAGGTGCCGAATGTGACATCCGGATACACCGTTGATTGCTCATCAATCAGTGATAAGGTCCAGTCTGCTCCTCCTGCAAAGTCCACAGAGATCTCTACCCGCCCGGTGCCTCCGTTACAGATGGTGTCCGTGCCGGCTGCCAGATCAGAAATGGTGGCATTGAATACCGGGTGGATATCAATAAACACAGGGGCCGTGGAAGTGTCCGTACAGGCGTTTGAAGTGATCACCCGTTTAAAATGGTGCGGAATTGAAAGGTTCCCCGGATCATAGAATTCGGTGGTTATACCGGTAGTCAGATAACTGGTTCCTCCATCATCGCTTTTGATCCATTCAAATGCATAGGTCCCGTCCCCGCCTCCATAGACGGCCCCGGTAAGCTGTGCAGCCGGTGTATTCTTACAAATGGTCTGATCGCTGACGATGGTATTGTTACTGATCAAGGGATATACAGTAATATCTGCTACAGCTGAAGAATCGGCACACACACTTGAGGTCACCGTGCGACGGTAATATCTGTGTTCGGTAAGGGCAGTGCCATGACTTATTGGCAAAGGATCATAGGTTTGAGTGGTGGCCAGTCCGGCTCCGTAATTCACGCCATCCGTACTTTCCTGCCAGCTATAATTCCAGATGCCGGTACCTCCGCTAACCGAAACATTTGTCAGCAAAGCCGGATCCTGGCCGTCACATATTTCCTGATCCGCTGCAATGGCATTTGCTAAAACAGGCAGGTAGGTCAACAGGGCGGCATTGCTGGTATCCGGACAGCCGATACCGGAACGCACTATGCGGCGGTACCGGTATTCCGTAATAGCCACCTCATTTCTAACCGGAGGCTCATAGGAAGGATCAACAGCTCCGGCAAGGGGTGCCCAGTTGGTTCCTCCGTCTGTACTTTCTTCCCATATATAACTATAACTGCCGGGACCGCTCCCTCCGGAAGGCAGTTTTGGAGTTGCAAACAGGGTGTCCGGTTGTATCCCGGAACATACGGTATCATCTACAGCCATTACATTATTCACGATCCTGGGCTGTACTATAATTGTAATCACTTTACTGACATCAACTATTTGAGGTATCGAGTTGTCATAGACCGTGCGCCGGTAGTAGGTAGTATCAACAAGAGAGGCTGAGGGTGCATAATTCTGATAGGTGGGCCCTTGTGCTTCCCATGTCCAAACTACTTTATCTGTACTGCTATCCCATTCAAAATCATAGGGAGGGGTTCCCCCTTTCGGGTAGGTTCCACGCAGTGGCGGAGCAATATCTCCCTCGCAAATAGTATCGGTTCGCACACTGGTTACCGAGGAATAAATGGCATTAAACAAAAAGCCGGTGAGGGGGACAACAAGATTGGCTTCCGTACGGCCATCCCCTCCGGAAGTTCCATTGTTTAATACACATACGGGTCCGGCATCTCCCAACACACCTCCGTTAAGAGTGGCTACAACATTAGCTGGCAGGGTTGGATTGGCATGCCAGAGCAATCCGCCTCCGCCGCCACCACCGGCACCGGTACAGTATCCTGCTCCATCATTTGTATCCCCTCCTTTCCCTCCTTCAGCTTCCACATTTAAATTGGTTTTATACCCGGTCACATTAAGTAGTACAGTACCTCCGGCACCACCGCCACCACCACTGGCATTGGCAATGCCCAATACATTCTGGCCATTTGCTTTTATGCTGTAATTATTACCCACCACGGTGTCTGCAATGATGATCACAATACCACCGCCATGGCCTCCGGGGGTCGCAGTATAAGGTCCAAACTGAGTGCCGGTTCCTCCACCTCCTCCTAAATAAATGCGGCTTTCAATATCCCAGTTGGTTCCCCCATCGATACTTTTTCCACCCAGTCCGCCGGTATTCTTTGGAGGCAGGCATGAATCCGCTTCAACTCCACCAAGACCACCGGTCCCTATGTTTCCTCCGCCACCACCACCTGCCATCACTGCATTGCCGCCCCCACCGCCATTAAAGTTTGCACCGCGGCCTTTGGCATAAGCCACTGATAACGGGAGCGTTCCGGGACTGCTGTAAGAGGTTGCCCCTTCACCCTTAAACCCGGCAGAATCTGAGGCGGCATTAAAAAAGGCATACTCATAAGCTACATCGTTCCAGGCACAGATGCCATCCCCTGTACTGATAGCAGCGCCCCTGAAGCCAGCCTCACTGGCATTGATGTCGGCATTAAGTGACAGTGTGTTTCCCACTATCAGGGCAATCACACCACCGTAACCACTGGCCTGATCCCAGGGATCACAGGTCAATTCTCCGCTTACAACCGCATTGTCATACCCGGGAACCCTGACCAATTGCACCATGCCATTAATATCATAACTAAAGGCCAAATCGGCCGAAAAGACGATCTGATTCCCACTGATATTGGAAATGATCAGAAATTCATATTTCCCGGAAGAAAATTTATTCTGGAGGCTCCCATAGGCGGCTGCAGTGGTTGGTACGTTGATCTCAATCCCTTTCATCTGAATGATCAGAACCGTATCACCTATAATGAATTGAGAGGCATCACTCACGGTGATCTGGTCGGCAGCATCCACAGACACTACATCAATATAGGTATTCACTGTACCGGAAATAGAGGTTTGTGTACGACCCGGCAGGGTGAGTCCTACAAAACAAAGGGTTATGAGAAAAGCGTAAGTCTGCTTTCGGAACAATGCTATTGGGATTATTTTTATCAATACAAACAAATATAGGTATTATTCATAAAATCATTCAGAAATTGTTATTCTAACATTTTTTATCAGTCCTGTCCAGCCGCTTAATACACCCGCTAAGCGCTTTTGAAGCGCTAAGCGGTTCGATTTGAAGCGCTAAGCGGTTTG
>CAYOFK010000022.1:0-23807 GCA_964403185.1 uncultured Rikenellaceae bacterium
CCAACCCTGATCACCGGCTGGTTATGGCTTCTATGGCCATATTTCAACTTGTAGGTATCGGCCCCGGAAGCAAGAGCTAAAAGCTGGTTGCCCAGGCATATTCCAAAAATGGGCCGGTGGTCCTTCAAGGCCATCCGCAAATGATCAATGGTTTCCGTACACTTCTTGGGGTCGCCGGGACCGTTGGATATAAACAAGCCGTCGTAATCTTCACTTCCTATGTCGTGATCCCAGGGGACCCTGATCACCGTCATATCTTTTTTCAATAAATACCGGATGATGTTATTCTTCACTCCGCAGTCAACCAGCAATACCTTATACGTCCCTTTACCATACACCTCTTTTTGTTGAATACTTACGCGGGCCACCAGATTTTCTTCGTTAGGATCATACCACTGCGGGTCTTTGTCTCCCGAAATGATCTTACCCAACATGGTGCCTTTTTCCCGGAGCTTTTTAGTAAGAGAGCGGGTATCAATTCCATAGATGCCGGGGATGCCTCCCTTACGAAGCCATTCGCCCAGGCTCCCTTCTGCATTCCAATGGCTGTATTCAAAGGAATAATCAGACACAATCAAACCTGAAATGTGAATTTTATCCGATTCATAATATTTTAAGAGCTGATTTTCCGATGCACTGCCCGGTGTTCCATAATTACCAATCAGGGGATAGGTCAATACCAGGATCTGGCCCTTGTAGGAAGGATCCGTGAGGCTTTCGGGATAGCCCGTCATGGCTGTATTGAATACAACTTCTCCCGACACTGAACAGCCTTTTCCAAAGGACTTGCCTGTATATTCGGTACCATCTTCCAGTACCAATTTAATTGGTTTTGCCGATACCATATGTGCTATAATTTTTCAAGTGCAAATTTAATTTTTCCAAGGGCTTCTTCAACGAGTTTTTTCGGGCAGGCAACATTCATCCTGTGGAATCCTTTCCCACCGGTCCCAAACGTTCTTCCGTCATTAAATCCCACCCCTGCTTTTTTTATTAAGAACTCCTGAAGCCTGTCCGGTTCCATTTTGAGGTCATTAAAGTCTAGCCATAACAAATAGGTTGCCTGGGGCTGCACAAGCCTCACATCAGGAATATTATGCTCAAGATAATCCTGAACAAATGAAACATTTCCTACCAGGTAAGCAAGCAATTGATCCAGCCAGCCGGCGCCATTTGTGTAGGCTGCAACGGAAGCGACTGTGCCAAACAGGTTTCCCATGGTAACACGAAGTTTTTCAAGGAATTCACCAAATACCCTGTGCATATTTGTGTTTTGTATGATCACCGAAGATGTGGCCAGTCCTGCCAGATTAAAAGTCTTACTGGGCGCCACACAGGTAATGCATAGTCCGGCAATTTCCGGAGAAAGCATGGCAAGGGGGGTGTGCCTGAACCCGGGAAGCACCAGGTCGCAATGGATCTCATCGGAGACAACCAGGACTCTGTACTTCACACAAAGTTTTGCCAGCCTTATTAATTCTGTTGGCGTCCATGTCCTGCCAACCGGATTGTGCGGATTTGACAAAAGTAACAGTTTAACTTTCCGGGATAGTTTCCCTTCAAGGTCGTCAAAATCCATTTCATACCGGCCGTTTGTATATAACAACGGATTTTCAACCAACTCCCTGTGATTGTTCTCAATAGCAAAAAAAAACGGATGGTACACAGGTGGCTGGACCAACACCTTATCTCCGGGCTCTGTGAAGGCCTGGATGATCATATTCAGGGCCGGAACAATACCCGGAGAAAAAAAGATCCATTCTTTTTTTACCTGCCAACCATGCCTCATCTCCATCCAGTTGATCTGAGAATCAAAATAGGAATCCGGTCTCAATGAATATCCATAAATGGGTTGTTTGGCTCTGGAAATAACGGCTTTGCGGATAAAATCCGGGGTTTCAAAGTCCATATCAGCAACCCACATGGGGATGACATCCGCCGTTCCAAAATAGCTTTTTCTCCCATCGTATTTTACACTGAATGTGTGCTCTCTGTTTACCTTTTTATCAAAGTCGTATTTCATAGTATGCCTCAGGATTTATTCATTTACTCAGGGAGCAACTCAATAAGCACCAAATAGGGACGATGATCAGAAGCAATTTTTTCATCCAGGACGGTTGTTTCCAGCACCTTCCATCTGTTTTGGGGATGGAAAAAAACATAATCGATCTTTCTTGACGGATTGGCGGAGGGGTAGGTAGGGCTTGCATTGTTTCCGGCGGCCATGGTCCATTTATCCGTTAACAGTTCAATAGGAACACTTCCCGGAATTGCATTCAAGTCGCCTGCCAGGATCACCGGAACTTCAATTTCCCGCAGCAATGTGTTTAATTGCATGGCTTGGGCTATACGGTCTGAAGGATCATCAGTATGGTCCAGATGCGTTCCGATAAATGCAATCTTCTCACCATTTGAGAGGGATATCTTCACCATAAGGGCAGCCCTGGGCTCATGTTCCGGAGTTGCATCGAGAGGATAGACCATTGAAGCCTCAATGGGGGTTTTGGAGAGAATTCCTTCACCATAGGCACCCCCATCATAATCCATAGCTTTACCGAAGAGAGGGATCATTCCGGTACGATGTGCCAATTCTAAAACAAGGTCCATGCCATTTGCTCTCCGGGTCCTGAAGTCGACCTCCTGAAGCGCCACAAGATCTGGGCCGGCTTCTTTTATTACCCGGGCAATCAGATCCAGGTCAAAATCCCCCTTCATGGTGGCACCATGCAGGATATTAAAGGTCATGATCTTCAATCGTACCGGTTGTTTTTCTGATTTCTGACTGTACACTGCCGGAATCGCAAGAAAGAAACTGAGGAAAAAAATAAGGAGCATGACCCGGTTGCACTGAGGGTGTAGATGTTTCATTGAAAAAGACACTATGGTTAGACAACAAAAATAAACATCCGCCTTTGATTTTGGCAGAAGATTTCGGAATTTTAATTTTTTATTGAAATTCCATTGATTGATTTCAGTTTATGAGAGTTGTTCAGCCAAAAAAATACCTGGGCCAGCATTTTTTAACAGACCATAACATTGCCCGGAAAATTGTTGAGAGTCTCCGTTCCGGTAAGAACATTCCGGTTTTAGAAATTGGTCCCGGAACCGGAATTCTAACCGGGCATCTGATCCGGGAAGGATTTGAGCAGTTGACGTTGATTGAAGTGGACCGGGAGTCGGTCAGTTACCTCAGGAAGACATATAAACAGCTCAATATCCTGCATCAGGATTTTCTGAAAATAAATCTGGATGAACTGTTCCGGCCTGGATTATCCATTATCGGTAATTTTCCATACAACATTTCCAGTCAGATCTTTTTCCGGATACTGAACAGCAGGCACCTCATTAACGAGGTGGTTTGCATGATTCAAAAAGAGGTGGCCCTGAGACTGGTGGCAGGGCCGGGAACAAAAACCTATGGAATATTGAGTGTTCTGTTGAAAGCATATTATGATCTGGAGTTGCTCTTTAATGTGGCCCCCCGGGTTTTTGATCCTCCCCCGGGAGTTCAGTCTGCCGTGATCAGATTGTCAAGAAATACCCATTCATCTCTTTCGTGTAACGAGAAGCTTTTTGTTGAAATTGTTAAAAGGGCATTTAATCAAAGAAGAAAAATGTTAAGAAATTCTTTAAAGGGCTTTTTAGTAAATTTACCGGCAAATCTTTCTATTCTTCAACAACGGCCGGAACAACTGAGTGTGGAAGATTTCACAGATCTCACAAATTGGATAGAAAGGGAACAGAATACTTAAATATGAACAAATTGGAATCCCTAAACCTGTAGCCATGCCATTCGAACTAACAAAAGAATTCATTGAAGAAGTAAGGGCTGTAATTAAATCTGGCGATGAAAATGCAGCATCACGCATCCTTGAAAACCTGCATTCTGCTGATATTGCCGAGATCTATAATGCGTTGAGTATCGAAGAAGCCAGATTTCTTTATTTGCTGATAGAAAAGGAAAAAGCTGCAGATGTGATCGCCGAATTGGATGAGGATGACCGGGAACGGTTCCTGAAAGCGCTTCCCAGTGAACTTATTGCCCGCCAGTTTATTGAAAAAATGGACTCAGACGATGCGGCAGATGTCATTGGGGATCTTGATGAAGAGAAACAGGAAGAGGTTTTATCGCACATTGAAGATTCAGACCAGGCTGAGGAGATCATTGACCTGTTGTCTTACGATGAAGATTCTGCAGGTGGCCTGATGGCCAAGGAACTCATAAAAGTTAACGAAAACTGGACCCTGACCACCTGTCTCCGTGAAATGCGCAAACAAGTCGAAAACATTGACAAGGTCTATTATGTCTATGTTGTTGATAATAAAGAAAAACTAAAGGGTACGGTATCTCTGAAACGCATGTTGCTGAGTGACAACAGAAGGAAGATAAAGGACATTTTGAATGCCGATGTCATCTATGTGGATACTGAAACAGATTCAGAGGAGGTGGCGAACATTATGGAGAAATACGACCTCGTTGCCTTGCCTGTTGTTGACCATGAAGGAAAACTGCTGGGGCGCATTACCATTGACGATGTGGTGGATGTCATTAAAGAAGAAGCAGAAAAGGATTACCAGATGGCTTCGGGTATAACAGAAGACGTGGAGCCAACCGACAATGTCTGGGTTCTTACCAGGGCAAGGATCCCCTGGTTGCTCATCGGTTTGCTGGGGGGCATCCTGGTTGCCAAGGTAATTGGTATTTTTGAAATTGATCTGGGCATGTTTCCCGAGATGGCGTTTTTCATTCCCCTGATAGCTGCCATGGGTGGAAATGTTGGAGTCCAGTCCTCTGCCATCATTGTACAAGGCCTGGCAAACAACACCCTGGGAATGGAAAGCACCTCCAAAAAGTTACTCAAAGAACTGGTAGTGGCATGTATAAATGGACTTTCCCTGGCCATACTGATATTCATATACAACCTTTTCTCTGCCGATTCCATGGCGCTGACAGTTACAGTCAGTGCGGCTTTGTTTTCAGTAATTCTTTTTGCCGCTTTTTTTGGAACCCTTATACCGCTGATACTGAATAGAATAAATATCGATCCTGCCCTGGCTACAGGGCCATTCATTACAACCCTGAACGACATAACGGGATTGTTTATTTACCTGCTCATCGGCCGGTTACTTTTCACACTGTTATAAACCAACCCGAAAGACCAGAACACCTGGTTGTGCTGAAGTATGATGGCACTAAAATGTGGTCCCGATGGCCGTCACAGGATCCAGTTTGGATGCCGTATTAGCCGGTGCATATCCTGAGATAATTCCGATGGACCCGGAAATAAACAGGGCAAGAAAAAAATTGCCCATTGTGATGGTGACCTTTATATCAAGAATCTGGTTCATGATCAGTGTGCCGATAAAAACAAAAAACAGTCCGATGAGCCCCCCCGCCATTGAGAGTAACAGGGATTCAAATAAAAACTGTTGCATAATAAATGTGTTCTTCGCTCCCATGGCCTTCTGAATTCCGATAATATTGGTACGTTCTTTTACAGACACAAACATGATGTTGGCAATTCCAAAACCACCGACAAGGATTGAAAAACCCCCAATAATCCAGCCGCCCATATTGATTCCGGAGAAAATGGCTTCCATGCCCTGGGTAAGCAAACTGGCCTGGTTGATCGCAAAATCATCTTTTTCACCCGGTCGTAATTTTCGGATAGATCGCAAGGTAGCTGTAAGATCATCTCTGAGCTCATTAATGGAAACATTGGGCTTTGCGCGAACCATGATCATCGGATTCAGTGATTCGCTTCGAAGGTTAACAAGGTTCCTGACATAATTGATCGGGACCATAACAACCCTGTCAAGTCCTTCATCACCCAGGCCGCCGGCTCCTTCCTTTTTAAATACGCCAATTACCGGGATCTTATTACCTCTGATCGTAATGGTTTTGCCGATAGGATCGGCATTCTCAAACAGCTTTTCTGCCAGAACCGCTCCAATAAGGGCATAATTCTTACCACTCTTGGACTCAAACAAGGAAAAATAGCGGCCGCTTGAAAGTTCAAACGATCGCAATTCTGCAAAATCATGGGTTGCTGAAAGAAATGCAATATTATCAACCGAGTTATTCGCATATTTCACAGAAACACTTGTCTGAATCATAAAACTGAATGCCCCGGCCGATTTCATTCTTTTTTTCAATTGCTCATATTCTCTGATATTTGGCACCGGGCGTTTAATAAGTTCCCACCATTTCATATTCTGATCCGGGATCCATGGCCACTTACTGATATAAATGGTATTGTCTCCCAGGGATTCAATATTCTCCCGGATGGAGTTTTCCATCCAGTCCAGCATTGTGAATACAAAAATGATGGCAAAGATGCCAATGGTAATTCCAAACAGGGATAAAAAAGTCCGCAATTTGTTTACAACCACGGCTTTAAACGCGAACAGAAAACTTTCCCGAAAGAGTTTTATATGAGTAAACGTTGCTGAAAACTTGTTCTTTGCAATCATAATTCCAATACAGATTAAATGAACTCAACACATTCAGGAGATCCAATTTCGAATATCCCGGGCCCATAAGTGTCCCTTAAAAATAATGAATTATCAAGGTTTCTTAAATCAATAAAATTACTAATTTTACCGACACTTTGACCATTCGCAAACCTTGTCAACTATCCACTGTAAATGAGTGACTTAAAAAAATTCAGATCAGCTCTTATTTCGGTCTATCACAAAGACAAATTAGATGCAATAGTCAAACTCCTGTCAAAATTTGATGTACAACTCATTTCAACAGGCGGGACAAAATCCTTTATAGAGGATCTGGGAATTCCTGTAACTTCTGTCAGCGACCTGACCGGTTATCCTTCTATTCTGGGGGGCCGTGTAAAGACCTTACATCCCAGGATCTTTGGGGGCATTCTTGCCCGGCGTAGTTTGAAAAAAGATACTGAAGAAACCGGCAGGCATAAAATACAGGAGATTGATCTGGTTATTGTTGATCTCTACCCTTTCGAAGAAACGGTTGCTTCCGGTGCAGATGACCGGGAAATTATTGAAAAAATAGACATAGGTGGCATCTCACTTATCCGGGCAGGGGCTAAGAATTTCGAAGATGTTCTCATTGTTTCAGGACGGCACATGTACTCAGAGCTTATTGATCTCCTGGAAGAAAAAGGAGGTCATTCAACACTTGAAGACCGCAAAAAATTCGCCACCAAAGCTTTTAATACATCCTCACATTACGATACTTCCATCTTTAACTATTTTAATTCAGAAGGCACCCTGTCTGTTTTCAAGAAGAGTGAAGTGAAAGGGCAGGTTTTAAGGTATGGTGAAAATCCTCATCAGAAAGGAATGTATTTTGGGGATCTTGATGGTTTATTTGATAAACTTCATGGAAAAGAGATCTCCTATAATAACCTGCTGGATATTGATGCTGCTGTTCATTTGATCAACGAGTTTAAGGAAACCACTTTCATCATTTTAAAGCACAATAATGCCTGTGGACTGGCCTCAGATCCAAATCTTGTCAAAGCATGGGAAAAAGCGCTCGCCGGTGATCCTGTTTCAGCATTCGGGGGAATTCTGATCACAAATACAAAGCTCACTGCTGCTGTTGCTGATAAGGTCAACAACATTTTTTTTGAAGCTATCATTGCCCCGGATTATGAAATGAAAGCTCTTGACATCATTAAACAAAAGAAAAACAGGATCATTCTGGTACATAAACCAGGCAGGTTGCCTGAAAAAACATACAGGTCCGTCCTTAACGGCACCCTGGTACAGGACAAGGATGTAAAAAGGGATTCGGTAAGAGACATGAAACCCGTGACCGATAAAACACCTTCTTCAAAAGAGCACGCTGATCTCGAATTTGCCAACGTTATTGTCAAGCACACCAAATCAAATGCCATTGTTCTGGCAAAGAATAAGCAACTGATTGGCAGTGGAGTTGGCCAAACCTCCAGAGTGGACGCACTCAGGCAGGCCATCGAAAAAGCCCGCAGTTTTGATTTTGACCTGAAGGGAGCTGTGATGGCATCAGATGCATTTTTCCCATTTGCTGATTCTGTTGAGATCGCCCATAAGGCCGGTATAACTTCAGTCATTCAGCCGGGCGGATCTATCAGGGACCAGGATTCAATTGATTTTTGCAACCAACATAATATGTGCATGGTGTTTACCGGCACGAGGCATTTCAGACATTAAACAGGATAGAATTATAACAGAGAGGAACCGACTGATGGGATTATTTTCGTTTTTAACTCAGGAAATTGCAATCGACCTTGGCACGGCCAATACAATCATTATATATAACGATAAAATTGTAGTGGACGAGCCATCTATTGTGGCCATGGACAAACACAGAAACAAACTCATAGCAATTGGTGAAAAGGCCCGCCAGATGCATGGGAAAACGCATGAGGACATTCGGACTATACGGCCGCTCCGAGACGGGGTTATTGCCGATTTTGATGCCGCAGAACAAATGATCCGGGGCATGATTAAAATGATCCATCAGAAACCGCGACTGTTCAGCCCGGCGCTCAAAATGGTTGTTTGTATTCCATCGGGAAGCACTGAAGTTGAAATTCGTGCGGTTCGCGATTCTTCAGAACATGCCGGAGGAAGGGATGTGTATATGATCTTCGAACCCATGGCCGCAGCCATTGGAATAGGCATTGATGTAGAGGCACCCTCAGGAAGCATGGTGGTTGATATAGGAGGGGGCACTTCCGAAATTGCAGTTATTGCTCTGGGAGGCATAGTTTGTAATAAATCCATCCGCATTGCCGGTGATGGTTTTACTGCTGATATTCAAGCTTACATGAGGCATCAGCACAACATTAAGATCGGGGAACGCACGGCTGAGGATATTAAAATAAATGTTGGTTCGGCCTTGTCTGATCTGGAAAATCCGCCGGCCGATTATGTCGTCAGGGGACCTAATCTGATGACAGCCATGCCGATTGAAGTCCCTGTTTCTTACCAGGAAATCGCACATTGTTTGGATAAATCCATCTCAAAAGTGGAAACCGCAATACTGAATGTGCTGGAACAAACCCCACCCGAATTATATGCCGATGTTGTAAGTCATGGGATTTATCTGGCTGGCGGAGGATCCCTCCTGAGAGGATTGGATAAACGTTTTACTGAAAAGATCAATATTCCGTTCCATATTGCTGAAGATCCCATGCATGCAGTAGCAAAGGGGACCGGAATAGCTTTAAAAAATGTTGACAAATTCTCTTTCCTGATGAGATAGGATCTCACTCACTGGTAAAACCGATCATGGATGAGAAATTTAATCCGTTTTCTTTTACGTTATAATGGTGCCATTGTATTTATTGTACTTGAATTTGTTGCCCTGCTTCTTGTTTTTCAGTACAATCACTATCAAAAAGCAATGGTAGTTACCGGATTGCAGAATTTCACAGGGTATTACCACTCAAAGATTCTCTCTGTCACCGAATACCTGAATCTCAGGAAAATCAATGAAAACCTGGCCATTGAAAACGCAAGAATAAACAACATTCTTCAACAGGCATACAAATCGGATGATATCTTCTTTTATAAACAAGACGACACTGTACACCGCCAGCAGTATTACATGACCACGGCAAAAGTGATCAATAATTCTACCAACAAACAGTTTAACTTCCTGACTTTGAATAAAGGATCTGAACAGGGCATTCAGCCTGAAATGGCAGTTGTTGCTACAGATGGAGTCGTTGGTGTGGTGTATGATGTTTCCAGGAATTTTGCCACGGTCGTTTCCCTGTTAAATACGAACCTGAAAATAAGTGCCCGCCTGGAAAAGAATGACTATTTTGGGTCCCTGTCCTGGGATGGGGCCAGGTACAGGAACGCAACTTTACATGAAATCCCTTATCACGTGGATATATCCATGGGGGACAGCATTGTTACCAGCGGTTACTCTGCTATTTTTCCTGAAGGCTTATTGATAGGAACCATTACGGACTTCCAGGTAAAAGGGGGAAACTTTTATGAAATTAAAGTCAGGCTGTCTGCTGATTTTAAGAGCCTCACTTATGTAAACGTCATCAGCAATCTAAGCAAACAGGAACAGAAAAGCCTTGAAAACCAATTCATGAAACAAACAAATTGATTTCATGAACACTGTGCATAATGATTAATCTGTATTTAAGAAATATCGGCCGGTTTGTATTCCTTGTATTATTGCAGGTGTTGCTGCTTGACAATGTTCAAATAAACGGATATCTTATCCCATACGTGTACGTTTTATTTGTGTTGCTGATGCCTTTTGAAACTCCTGGATGGATGGTGCTTCTGGCCTCCTTTATTATGGGTTTCACCATTGACCTGTTCCATCACACACCAGGGATGCATACTTCAGCGACCGTATTTATGGCATTTCTGCGTCCTGTTGTTTTAAGAATCATCTCACCCCGGGATGGCTATGAACCAAATACTTTCCCACGCATCTTTTATTACGGATTTACCTGGTTCTTATATTATTCCATAATTTTGGTTTTTATGCATCATTTTTTCCTGTTCTTTCTTGAAGTATTCAGCTTTTCTGACTTTTTCAGTACCATTGGCCGCATTGTGGTGAGCAGTATTTTCTCTGTAATTTTAATTATCTTAAGTCAGTATTTTATTTTCAGAAAATAATTGACCACATTCCCCTGATGAAGAACCAGTATGTAAACAGAAAATATTTGGTTGGCAGCCTGCTGCTTCTATTTGTTATGCTGTTGATCATCAGGCTTTTTTTTCTTCAGGTTATTGATAAATCATACAGACTTTCTGCCAGTAACAACGTGGTGCGCCTGGTAACCCAATATCCGGCCAGAGGATTGATCTATGACAGGCATGGCAAGCTCATGGTGTATAATGAAGCAGCTTATGATCTCATGGTGATACCCGGCCAGACCAATGCTTGTGATACATTGGATTTTTGTAACATTCTGAATATTACGCCTGAAAATTTCAGGACAGAAATGGCTCGTGCGAGAGCCTACTCAACTTACACCTCATCTGTATTCCTCAGTCAGATCTCTTCAGAAACCTATGCCGTCCTTCAGGAAAAACTTTACAAATACCCGGGATTTTATGTACAAACACGAACCCTGCGAAAGTATTCACAGGCAATAGCCTCACATGTACTGGGCTATGTAAGCGAGGTTGATGAGGCAGATATCCGGAATAATTCTTACTATAAAATGGGTGATTATATCGGAGAGAGTGGCGTGGAGAAAATCTATGAAGATTATTTGGGAGGTAAAAAAGGTGTTAAAAGGTTCCTGGTTGATGTCCATAACAGGATCAAAGGATCGTACCAAAACGGGCAATTTGATACAAGCGCCGTAGTGGGCACAAATATCACAATCACATTGGATGCTGAACTGCAGGCTTATGGTGAATACCTGATGGTAAATAAAATTGGAAGCATTGTGGCTCTTGAGCCTTCAACCGGAGAAGTGTTGTGTCTGGTTTCATCTCCCAATTATGATCCCTCATTGCTTGTTGGAAGGGCCCGGTCAAGGAATTATTCAATCCTGGAATCAGACACACTTAAGCCGCTTTTTAACAGGGCATTAATGGCTCAGTATCCACCCGGATCAACCTTTAAAACCATCAATGCACTCATAGGATTGCAGGAAAAAACCCTGTTCCCGGGAACGGAATATTATTGTGATCTGGGGTATTACTCCAGAAATGTTTACGTGGGTTGTCATGTTCACAATTCTCCTCTGGATCTGATTCGTAGCATTCAAAACTCCTGTAATGCATATTTCTGTAATGTTTTTAGAAACATAATGGATAATCCGGGTCTGGGTTCGGTACGAAAAGGATTCCAGGCCTGGCGGGACCATCTACTGAGTTTTGGCTTTGGCAAAAAACTGGGTTCCGATCTTATTGGTGAACTTTCCGGTTTCGTTCCGGATACGTCTTACTACGATCGTTATTACGGAAAAACAGGCTGGAGCTCACTTACTATAATTTCTATGGCTATCGGCCAGGGAGAATTGTTAACCACCCCCCTGCAGATGGCCAATATGGCTGCCACAATAGCAAACAGAGGTCATTACTTTACACCACACATTTTAAAGGACCTGGAAACCCAGGTCAGGGTTCCGAAGTTTGATGAAAAGCATGTGGTGGATATCGAACCAAACTATTTCAAATACATTGTTGACGGAATGGACCTGGCAGTTAACGGACCTCCGGGATCCGGTGCCACAGCACGCTTTGCCAGAATGGAAGATGTTTTAGTTTGCGGGAAGACCGGTACTGCACAGAATCCACATGGCATAGACCATTCTATTTTCATCGCATTTGCACCTAAGGATGATCCCAAAATTGCCGTAGCGGTATATGTTGAAAATGGCGGATTTGGCAGCGTATATGCGGCACCTATTACCACCCTTATGATTGAAAAATATTTGAAAAGGAACATTTCCAGACAATGGATTGAGGACTATATTATCAATACTGACCTGATACATATTGAACCGGAGGAATAACATATGGCGCAACCTGGATTGGTTAACTGCCGGGCTCTTTATTATCCTGGTATCTCTGGGCTGGATAAATATTTACTCTGCAGAGTATAATGACCAGAATCCAGGGATATTAAACCTCTCTGAACGATATGGCAAGCAACTTCTATGGATTGGAGCAGCCATTATTGTGGTCATTTTTCTGATTATTATAGATGCCCGTTTCTACATGTTCTTTTCGTATTATCTATATGCAGCAGTTATTTTATCATTGGTGGCCGTAATATTTTTCGGCAAAGAGATCCACGGATCACGCTCGTGGTTTGTATTCGGGGATTTCAGGCTGCAACCTTCCGAGTTTGCAAAATTTGCAACCTCTCTTGCACTGGCGCGGTTTTTAAGCTCCCCAAACATCCGTCTCGGAAACTTCATGCATGTTGTCAGAACCGCGCTGATTATTTGTTTCCCCGCCTTTCTGATCCTGTTACAGCCCGATACCGGCTCCACTCTGGTATATGCTGCTTTATTAATTGTATTGTACCGGGAAGGCTTGCCGGCCGTGTATCTGATCATTGGATTTCTTGCTCCAGTCCTGTTTATCCTGACCCTGATACTGAATCCATTCATGACCATAACCGGCATGGTTATTATCGCTTTCGCATATTACTTTATTATCAGTTACCATAAAAACAGGGCCATTGCAGGAGCTGTCATTTTTATTGGGCTCGGTACACTTTTAACTCTGGCCAACTTATTCTTCCATCTCAATATAAGCAACTATTTCCTGGTTGCCGGGACTTTGGGAATTTCCGGAATCATTTACGCCTTCCTGGCCTATAAATACAAACTGAGAAATGCTGTTTTAGTATTTCTGTTTTTGGCCGGATCCATAGCTTATACATTTTCTGTAAATTATGTGTTCAATAATGTGCTTGAAGACCACCAGCAAAAACGAATAAATGTGGTCCTTGGCATCGAGAATGATCCACTGGGCAGTGGGTATAATGTAAATCAGTCTAAAATTGCCATCGGTTCGGGTGGATTTTCAGGGAAAGGCTTTCTCAGAGGAACCCAAACCAAATTTAATTTTGTTCCGGAACAAAGTACCGATTTTATTTTTTGCACAATTGGTGAGGAATGGGGGTTCCTGGGAACCAGTTTCATCGTGATGCTTTTTGCATTTCTATTGATAAGATTGTTGTTTTTATCAGAACGGCAAAAATCCCGGTTCAGCAGAATTTATGGTTACTCAGTGCTTTCTATTCTTGCATTTCATTTCATAATAAATATTGGAATGACCATCGGCCTGGTACCGGTCATCGGCATTCCCCTGCCATTTGTCAGCTATGGCGGATCCTCCCTATGGGGATTTACCATATTACTATTCATATTCCTCAGGCTGGATGCGGCCCGGTCAGAATTCCTGTAATTTTAAAATTTATCTGATCGTTTATGAAACAATTCAGTAATCGGGCCCCGTAATCATAACACTTCCAGCCGTGCCTGCCGGCAGGTATGGCTATAAGCGATCGGCGGGTATATGGAATTCGTTTTTTCGAAAGCCGCTAAGAAAGCCGCTAAGCGCTTCCAAAGCGCTAAGCGGCTGAACGCCCTGCGCCCTGCGCCGGGTTGGGCCAGGCACCACGATCATACTTATTCGTCGGCCTTTGACTTGCCACTATGCACTGGGCAGATAGCGTTGTTTCACATGAGCTGCATTCAGATCGATTCCGAAATTTTCATGGATCTCATGAATCACCTCCGGGAAAAAAGTAAGAAAATGATCTTCAAATTCTAAATACCGGTCCATCAGGATCTCTATACCGGCTTTGGTTTGATCCGGAAGGGAGGTTCTTTTGCTCATCCGGCCCAGGATATCTTCAATGCCACTGATACAACTATAGGATTCCATCCAGCTGTTCAAAATAAAAAATGGAAAATAACGCTTTACTCTGGGGGGAAATAAAAAGCTGTTCCTGATCATGATGTCATAAACCGTGTATATGTATTCACGGAGCGGGATGTCTGCAAAACGGCTCCAGTTACGTGTCAGAAAATGATCATAGTAGATGTCAACAATAATGCCGGCATGTTTCCCATACACATCAGACAACAGAATTTTACTCTTGTGACTGATCGGATGAGTATCCATATAATGGTCAATGAACCTGTGTAAAGTAATCCCCTTCTGAACCAATTCAGGGAAATTTCTATAGTGCTTCCCCTTGACTGCATCTCCAATAAAATTCCCAAGCATTACCTGCTCAGAATTCCCCGATAAATATAAATGAGCCAAGAAATTCATTGATCCAAATGTAAGGAAAGGATTTATTACCTGGTTATTCACCTCAAATATTATACCATGATTATTTGAATGCCGGTTTTGCAAGTATGGGAAGACATGTTAAAAAACAGATTGTATTTTAAATTATTTTAAAAATGTACCTTTGGGAACTATTCATAAATTCTATCAAAAAAAATGTTCTCATGACAAGAAAAAATGTTATCATCATTGGAGCTGCCGGTCGGGATTTTCATAATTTCAACACATATTTCAGGTCGAATGAACACTATAATGTTGTTGCGTTCACGGCTGCACAAATTCCGGATATTGATGACCGGAAATATCCTCCCGAACTGGCAGGCCCGCTGTATTCAAAGGGCATTCCCATCTATCTTGAAAGTGAATTGCCGAATCTGATCAAAGACCTGGATGCAGATGATTGTGTATTCTCATACAGCGACATCACCTATCAGAAAGTGATGGCGGTCAGTGCCATTGTAAATACAGCCGGTGCAAATTTTGTACTGCTGGGCCCGGACGACACCATGGTGAGAAGTACAAAACCGGTGATTGCTGTTGGAGCTATCAGAACCGGGTGCGGTAAGAGTCAGACTTCCAGAAAGGTCATTGAGATCCTGATGGAAAAAGGCATAAAAGTGGTGGCCGTTCGACACCCCATGCCCTATGGAGACCTGGTACGGCAGAGGGTCCAAAGATTTGCCGAAATTGATGATCTTAAAAAGCACCTATGCACCCTTGAAGAAATGGAAGAATACGAACCTCATATTGTCAGGGGGAACGTCATATATGCCGGGGTTGATTATGAAGCCATACTGAGGGAAGCAGAAAAAGATGCTCATGGTTGTGATGTTGTTCTTTGGGATGGAGGAAATAATGACTTTCCGTTTTACAAACCGGATTTGAATATCACGGTGGTTGATCCACACCGGGCAGGTCATGAATTAAGATACTATCCGGGAGAGGTTACCTTGCGCCTTGCTGATGTTGTGGTTATTAACAAAATGGATAGCTCCGCCCCTGAAGATATTGCCACGGTCAGGAAAAATATTGCGGACCTGGCTCCCAGGGCTACCGTTATTGATGGAGCCTCACCTATAAAAGTTGATGATCCTGCTGTTATTAAGGGAAAAAGGGTGTTGGTGGTTGAAGATGGCCCAACCCTCACTCATGGAGGGATGAAAATCGGCGCCGGAACTGTGGCCGCACAAAAATTCGGAGCTTCAGAACTTGTTGATCCCAGGCCCTATACCGTTGGCAAATTATCAGAAACCTTCAGAATATATCCCAATATAGGTTCCTTACTCCCCGCAATGGGTTACAGTGAAGAGCAACTAAATGATCTTGAAACCACTATCAATAATACCGATTGTGATACCGTGATCATTGGAACACCCATCGATCTCAACAGGATTATCAGAATCAAGAAACCTTCAACCCGTGTTTACTATGATCTGCAGGAGATTGGACATCCTGATCTAAAGGAAGTATTGGATGCATTTATTGAAAAACACAAACTGTAAGGTCCGGTTTTAAGTTTTTGTTAAGGGGGTTCCGGCTTGGAGGGCCCTTTTATACTTTGTGTCAAAACGTTTACCCAGGGTAACCAGAACAACTCCGGTAATGGTGATCAATCCGCCAATTACCTGGATTAACTGTGGAAAGATATTAAAATAAATAAGAGCCCCAAGTAACACAAAAAGACTCTTTGAACTTTGAATGATGGAAGTCTTTGAGGCTTCAATATATTTCAGTGCGGAATACTGGGCCAAAGCTGTTAAAAAAGGCCCTAATAAAGAACCAATAAGAATGTTGTACATCCCCTCCCACGGGATCATAAAGGATGACCCGGACACCGCCATCAGAACGGCGGCAGTTGAAAACAAAAACACAACTCTGTTTAGCGCCAGAATACGGGGGTCAATATGCTTTATGAACTTTTTGGCAACAATAAATCCAATCGCCAACAAAATACAGGATACGATTATATATACCGTTCCCGGCAGAAACATCTCAGAAAACCGGCCATCTTTTTTGTAGCTGATAATGAATGCTCCGGCCAGGGTAAGGGCAAATCCCAATCCCTCCACAACCGAGAACCGTTCACTGAGAAACAGGATCCCAAGTAGGGTGATGAACAATGGTGTAAGATTGACCAGGAAAGACACAATGGCTGGATTTTCAACACTATTGAGTGCGACAAAAAATGTGCTGGTCCCGCCCAGTTCGAGAAAACCAATGATCACAAGGGCGCGAATAGAAGTTCTGTTCAGTGTTTTTAACTTCAGGTAACGTTTTGCAGGAAGGGAGTAGATCACATGCCATAATATGGCAAATCCGAACCAGTAAAAACCAAACTGGTAGAGGTTCACAATGTTTAATGCCGCCTTACTGAAAATAAATACATTGGACATGGCCAGGGTGGCCAGGAAAGCAAGAGCATAACCGCGAACATGTGGGCTTTTAAACATGGTTTCATTTTGGGGCAACGCTACTTTGCCTGTGCCTTGAGCCGCCTGGTTGATTCCTCATACCCGGGTTTTTCCAGCAAAGCAAACATATTCCTTTTATAGGCTTCCACACCGGGCTGGTCAAACGGATTGATCCCAAACGTGTAACCACTGACAGCACAGGACACTTCGAAAAAATAGATGAGTTGTCCCAGGCTTTGCTCGTTAATGGTTTCAAATTCAATACTTATATTCGGGACATCCCCTTCCACATGAGCCAGGATGGTCCCGAGTTGAGCCATCCTGTTTATCATGCCCACCTCCTTACCTGCAAGATAATTCAGGTCATCAAGGTTTTGATCATCGTATGGTATTTGAATGTTCTCCCGGTCCTGCTTGGGTGCTATTGTAGTTTCAAACATCACCCTCCGGCCCTGCTGAAGATACTGGCCAAGAGAATGCAAATCGGTTGTAAAATCAACGCTGGCCGGGAAAATACCTTTTCCCTCCTTCCCTTCACTCTCACCAAAAAGCTGTTTCCACCATTCGGAAAAGTAATGTAAACAGGGATGGTAGTTCACCAATACTTCCATTGTTTTACCCTTTCTGTACAGGGCGTTCCGCACAGCCGCATACAACAATACGGGATTGGTATTAAAGGCAGCCTGTTCCGAATGGCGTTTCATCTCAGAGGCCCCCTTCAAAAGAGACCTGATATTAACGCCTTGAACTGCCAATGGCAGCAAACCTGCCGGTGTAAGAACAGAGAATCTTCCACCTACATCATCGGGAATTACAAAACTTCGATACCCTTCTGTTTCACACAAGGATCTCAGAGCGCCTTTTTTCTCATCCGTTATTGCAATGATTCTTTTTGCTGCTTCATGTGCTCCATACTTGTTATAGAGATGGTCTTTCAAAAACCTGAATGCAACTGCCGGTTCAGTGGTGGTTCCCGACTTGGAGATAACTACAATGGCATAGGATTTATCCTTCAGGTACAGGAGCAGGTGTGTAAGATAATCCGGAGCAAGATGATGCCCGGCAAATAAAATTTCCGGACGTGGATCTTCAGGCAGTCTGAATGGTGGATGAAGGGCTTCAATAACAGCCCTGGAACCCAGATACGACCCGCCAATACCAATAACAACCAGAGTGTCAGTCATTCCCTGTAAATCCATGCTCACATTTATGATATTCTCTATCAATTCCTGTGGAGTTGATTCAGGGATATCCACCCAGCCCAGAAAGTCCTTACCAGGGCCACTCTTCCCCTTCAGAAGGTCTTGACTTTTTATTATTTCAGACTCCATTTTTAACACCTCCTGTTCAGGCAAAAAAGGATATACATGTTCAAGATCTATTGTAAGCATTGGTGCGTCTTTTAGCCGAATGTCATCCGACATTAGTGCAGATATTTGGTTAACAATTGCATTTCAATTTGGGGAGAAATGGTTTCGTACAGGATCCTGTAAACAGCATCTGTGATTGGCATGAATACATTATGTTCCTTATTGGTTTCATTAATACATCTGGTTGCATAATATCCTTCAGCCACCATATTCATTTCAAGTTGGGCCGATTTCACAGAATAACCCTTTCCAATCATAGTACCAAATGAACGGTTCCTGCTGAATTGAGAATAAGCCGTTACGATGAGGTCACCAAGATAAGTGGACGACTTGATATCCCGGTTGATGGGATGGACCTTATCCACAAACCGCTTGATCTCCTGAATGGCATTTGAAATCAGAACTGCCTGAAAATTATCGCCATAGCCAAGGCCATGGTAAATTCCGGAAGCTATGGCCATGATATTCTTCAAAACCGCAGCATATTCGGTGCCATATATATCATCAGAGATAACGGGAATGATGTAGTGGCATTTTAATAATCCCCCAATCCTTTCCGCAAGTTGAACATCCTGTGAGGCAACGGTCAGATAACTCAGTCTTTCAAGAGCAACCTCCTCGGCATGAGAGGGTCCTGACAGGATGACAACGGAATCCAGGGGCACCCCGTATTCCTGATTACAAAATTCAGCAATGATCAGGTTTCTGTGCGGAATGATCCCTTTTACGGCAGAGACTATGATCTTATCTGACAGATCCTTGCCTGCCGGTTCCATGGCCTCGGCAAGAAAAAATGCCGGAACGGCCAGGATAAGGACTTCTGCCCGTTCAACAACCTTTTGAATATCAGCATCAAGAAACAACCTGTCAGGGTCAAATTCAATGGAACTTAAATACTGAGGATTGTGTTTTTGGGTTTTTATGTACTGAATCCTTTCCGAATTTCGCATATACCACCCCACTTCAGGCTGGTTCTCCAGTAAAATCTTCACCAGTGCCGTGGCCCAGCTGCCACCACCCAATACTGCGATTTTCGGATCTTTCATTTCCCTGATCATAAAAAAACAAATTTATCATTTATTTCCGAACCGCAGCTTATTAAAAAGTACAGCATACAATTCATAAACTAAACTCATTTATGGCATCCGCACCCCGTAATCATACCAGTTGTCAGTAGAGATTCTTACAGGCCGGTCATCCTATTCCTGCCGGACAGCATCCACAGGGTTAGATCTTCCAGCCTTAAAGGTATGGTATCCAACAGTTAGCAGTGCAATGATGACAACAAGCATTCCGGATATGATAAAAATCCCTGGTTTCAACCTGGTAGGATAAACAAAATCCTGTAACCAATCCTTCATTAAGTAATAGGCAGCCGGGAATGCCAGAACCATGGATAAAAGAATCAGGATCAGGAACGCTTTAGTGATCATGGTAGTGATCGTATTGGTGCCTGCTCCCAGCACCTTCCTGATCCCAATCTCCCTGGTGCGTTGTTCAACGGTATAAGATGACAATCTGATGATATTTTCCTTATCAAATCCCAGGTCCTTGACAAATCATGAACAACCGGCCAGTATAAATCTAATTTATTTTTTATATTTGGAAAAGCACAAATTTTGCAAGCAAAGAATTAATAATTAATAAACCGTTGAAGTATGAAAAGGACTGTATCAAATGTACTGGTTATATCACTTGCTTTGGTATTTTTTACCGGACTTACTTCTATGGTCAGAAAAAGAGTTGAGAGTGGTGCTTTATCACCACAGGAAGTGGAACTTAATGCCCCTGATAAAGTGTTTGATATTCTTGAATCCTCTTGCTTTGACTGCCATATGAGTACATCGAAAAATGAAAAGGCAAGGAAAAAAATGAGCTTTGACAAGTTCAGCAAATTGTCACCCATGAATCTGACGGCCATCCTTAACGATTTAAATAAAGCAACCAAAGAAGGTAAAATGCCGCCTGAAAAATATCTGGATAAATATCCGGAAAAGAAACTCACTCAGGCAGAAATTGAGGCCATTGCTAAATGGACCAGTTCCCGGTCAAAAGCTTTTATTCAGTAAAACATGAAAAGTAAAATGACGAAGTTAGTGAAATGGGGGCTTGCCACCCTGGTGGGTTTTGTTATTGTACTTCAGCTTTTTCAGCCCACAGGGAATTGGGGAGAGCGGGAGGTGCCTGAAGATCTGTTTGCAGTTGTCCCTGCCAATGACAGTGTGAAAAATATTTTGGTTAACAGTTGTTATGATTGCCATTCAAACTACACAAACTCTCCGTGGTACAGCTATGTGGCACCGCTTTCTTTTTTTATTAACCACCACGTCAGGGAGGCCAAAGAAAAGTTAAATTTCTCTGAATGGGCAAATTTTTCAAGTAAGGATCAGCTCAGTTATCTGGTTGATATCTGTGAAGAACTCGAAGATGACGAAATGCCATTGAAAAGTTACCTGATCATGCATAAAAATGCCCGTCTTGATAAAAATGAAAAGAAACGCATCTGTGACTGGGCCGAAACCCTGGGCATGCATATCATGACGGGAGGTCAATGATTATTTGAGGAATATCTTATGTCATAAATTGAACTCCGGGGACCACATCTTAATTTCATAACTTTGGGAGTGCTGCACGAACCATAATTTTAATGAAAGTACATTCAGACCCGTTGCATCTGAACCTGAAGAACCCGGTCATAACCCTGGGTATATTTGATGGTGTGCATACCGGCCATCAGCAAATCATCAGGGCACTTATTACAACTGCCAGAAGCATAAACGGGGAGTCCGTTGTGATTACATTCTGGCCCCATCCACGTACAGTACTGGACCAGGAAACTGCAAACGTCAGGTTTCTTACAACCCTGGAAGAGAAAAAGTATCTTCTCGACCAGGCTGGTGTCGGCCACCTGGTAATAATCCCGTTTACACGGTCATTTGCAAACCTGGATGCCTGTGAATTCATAAAAGATATCCTGGTGTCAAGATTTGGCATTCATCATCTCATAATGGGATACAACCATAAATTTGGAAGGGACCGCAAAGGCGATTGTAAGGCCATCCGGGACTGTGCGCAGAAATTTAGTTTTAAAACTACACGGCTGGAACCATATATAGAGAACGGTGTCAAGGTAAGTTCAACAGTGATCCGGGATGCACTTTGGTCAGGCCGGATCAGGAAGGCAAACCGGCATCTTGGTTATACATTCTTTATTAATGGTTCTATTACCGGTGGTAAAAGAATTGGAACAAAAATCGGGTACCCAACAGCCAATATCACTCCCGCCACAAGTTTTAAAATCGTTCCTTCAGATGGCGTTTATGCTGTAAAACTTCAAATACACGGCCACAATCATGATGGCATGTTAAACATAGGCGTAAGGCCAACCTTGAATACGGACAAACCGGTAAAGACCATCGAGGTGCATATTTTTGACTTTTCACAGAACATATACGGCCAGGAAATCAGGTTATTCTTTGTGGACCGGATCCGCAATGAAGAAAAATTTGAAAATGTGGATGCGCTGGTTCAGCAGCTTAAAAAGGACGAGATTGCTGCAAAGGAGATCCTTGCCAAATCGTAACATTTCTGACTCGTTCTGAAACTCATTCGTGCTATTGAAACAAACGGCTGGCATTTCCGTGCACATTTTTCCCGATTTATTATAACTTTGCATTCCGAAAATTATTAACAATCATGGAAATAACAGATACCAAAATTCAAAGTTTACCTTACAAAGTCAAGGACATTGACCTTGCCGCATTCGGCAGAAGGGAAATAGAAATTGCAGAGAAAGAAATGCCAGGCTTAATGTCCTTAAGAAAAAGTTATTCCGGTCAGAATCCCTTAAAAGGAGCCCGCATCACAGGGTCATTGCACATGACCATTCAAACCGCCGTGCTTATTGAAACCCTTATTGAACTGGGTGCCGATGTGAGATGGGCCAGTTGCAATATTTTTTCCACACAGGATCACGCAGCCGCAGCCGTTGCTGTCAAAGGCATTCCTGTTTTTGCCTGGAAAGGGGAAACCCTTGAAGAATACTGGTGGTGTACCGCACAGGCCTTGTCATTTCCTGCCGGCAACGGGCCAAATCTGATCGTTGATGATGGAGGTGATGCCACTTTAATGATCCATACCGGATTTGACGCTGAAAACCAATCTGAATTGCTGGATAAAGAACCCGGGAATGAAGAAGAAGCCATCATTCTGAAACAATTAAAGACCATACAAAAGGACGACCCTTCAAAATGGCACCGAATGGTCAAAGAACTGCGGGGTATTTCTGAAGAAACCACAACCGGCGTGAATCGGTTATACCAGATGAAAGAGCAAAATAAATTACTGGCTCCGGCCATTAATGTTAACGATTCTGTTACCAAGTCTAAGTTTGATAACTTGTATGGCTGCCGCGAATCCCTTGCAGATGGTATCAAACGGGCCACGGATGTAATGCTTGCGGGCAAGGTTGTTGTTATATGCGGCTATGGTGATGTTGGTAAAGGTTCGGCAAGATCCATGCGTGCCTATGGAGCACGGGTTATAGTAACAGAGATTGATCCCATTTGTGCACTCCAGGCAGCCATGGAAGGATTTGAAGTTAAAACTCTTGAAGAAGCCCTGCCGATTGGCAATGTTTACGTAACTGCCACCGGAAATAAAGACGTGATCACTGTGGATCACATGAAACAGATGAAGGATCAATCCATCGTCTGCAATATAGGTCATTTTGATAACGAGATACAGGTATCAGAACTGGATCAATTCCACGGAATCCGGAAAACTACAATCAAGCCTCAGGTGGATAAGTATGCTTTCCCCGGCGGACCCAGTATCTTTCTGCTCGCAGAAGGAAGGTTGGTCAACCTGGGTTGTGCAACCGGACATCCGTCTTTCGTAATGAGTAATTCCTTCACCAATCAAACGCTGGCCCAGATAGAACTCTGGAACAAGGATTATGAACTGGATGTTTACAGGTTGCCCAAACACCTGGATGAAGAGGTTGCCCGGTTACATCTTGAGCATGTCGGAGTAAATCTCACAAAACTTTCTGAAGAGCAGGCTGATTATATTGGTGTGCCGGTTAATGGCCCCTTTAAATCAGATCATTACCGGTACTAGTGATTAGGCAAAGGCCAATAGTTGCCATGGGGCACAGAGTCAGGAGACCATAAAAAAAGCCACTTAGGGAGCGATATACTCCTTTGTAAGTGCGGGCACCTACTTCACAAAGTTGTAAACCCATACT
>CAYOFK010000023.1:0-6496 GCA_964403185.1 uncultured Rikenellaceae bacterium
ATTGAGCCACATTCTGTTGCAGCAACTGGCTGAGATCAGAAAAGAGGGTAAAGAAATGACCTATCTGCGCCCCGATTCAAAATCTCAGGTTACTATTGAATACACTGATGATCATGAACCGTTGGCCATCAACACCATTGTAATATCCACCCAGCATGACGAATTTGTCACATCAGAGGATGATTCTGATGAAGCCAGGTATAAAGCTCAGAAAAAAATGCAGGAACGCATTACTTCAGATCTTAAACAGATCCTGTTTCCCAGAGTGAAGGCAGAAGTGCCGGAACGGATTAAGGTCCTTTTTAAAAATGGATTCAGGTTATTGGTGAATCCAACCGGAAACTTTGTAATTGGCGGTCCACACGGGGATACAGGATTAACCGGCCGTAAAATTGTTGTCGATACTTATGGCGGCCGGGCGCCTCACGGTGGCGGGGCCTTCTCAGGGAAAGATGCCTCCAAAGTTGACCGGTCGGCTGCCTATGCAGCCAGGCATATTGCCAACAACCTGGTTGCCGCCGGGGTGGCAGGTGAGGTGCTTGTTCAGCTCGCCTATGCCATTGGAGTGGCCCAGCCCGTTGGTGTATATATCAATACCTTTAGCACCTGCAAATTGAAAAACAACCATGGTGCGCTTACATGTGACGGTGAGATTGCAGAAAAAGTCAAGCAGATCTTCGACCTGCGTCCCTATGCCATCATCAAACGTTTTGGTTTAAAAAATCCGATCTTTCAAAAGACCGCCAGTTACGGCCATTTTGGAAGGACGCCTTTTACCGGCGAGGTTGAGGTGTATTATGACGGCCCCGGAATAACCAAAAAGAAAGTGGATGGCAAGGTAAAACTGTTTAAGTCGGTTGAATTCTTTGCCTGGGAGAAACTGGATTATGTGGACACCATTAAAAAGGCGTTCGGATTATAAGATGATCTGTTCCTGAATTTGTACACTAAACCATTTGGCCAACCCTGTTGAACAGGTCAATATATAACTGGGTGATAGTCCTCCAGTTGTATTTTTCCTCAACACATTTTAAATTATTGAGCCCGAACCGGTGCTTTTGTTTCAGGTGGGTGTCAAGGTTCCTGATGAGTGAAGCACACTCATCAACCGACTTAAAATAGAGGCCGTTTCCCTGCAATAATTCCCTGTTGAAGAGGTTGTCGTGGGCCAGGATCAGGCATCCCGAAGCCATTGCCTGCGACAGGGAGGGATTGGTCCCCCCAACGGAATGACCATGAAAGTAGGCCAGACAATTTTTTCTGAGGCTCTGCAGCACCTGGCGGTCAAAGACCCTGCCAAGAAAAACCACACCGCTTTGTGCCCGGAATTGGCCGGTGATCTTTCTTCCATAGTGAGTATTCGTATCACCCACAATTAACAGATTGTTTTCAGACCCGCTTTTTAAATATGCCTGTATGATCAATGCAATATTGTTTTCGGGTTCTATCCTTGACAGGATCAGGAAAAATGGTTTGCCTTTTGAATGATCCGGGGTTTTTATCTGTAAATCCGAAATTGGGTCCGCTTCTGAAAAAACCGTCTGATCCCCTCCGTAGGCGATACATTCGGCCCGGACACCGTAACGGTCCTGGTAATACTGCCTGACAACCGGGTGGTCTGTAACAATCCGGTCGGAATACTTCACAGCCCTGGCCTCTGTCCATTTCAAAAAGCGGGTGGCCGGTATTCCCCACTTTTTTCGTTGCCATTCCATACCATCCATATGCGTGATGATTGGCGGAGTGTTTTTTTTCTTAAGAACCGGATAAAAAACAGACGAAGTATAACCACAATTGAGTATGACATCCACATTTTTTCGCCTGGCATCCATAAGACAGCGGTAATCATAAAGAAGTGCAGACAGCTGGGCTATCCGGGGTATTGGCTCTTTTATCCATTCAATGCGCACACCTTTATATAACCTGTTCTTTCCGGGATGCGACATGGGATTGTACACCACAACATCGAATCCCCGCTCTGCCAGGCGGATGCTGAGTTGTTCGGCCAGCTCTTCAAATCCTCCGTAATTGTTAGGAATACCCCGCGTACCTGTAATGGCAATCTTCATACCTGAAAAATAAGATATATTTTTCATTATCAAAAAATGAAAATTATTAATAAAAAAGTGTAACTTATATATCCCTAATGCCAAACAGAATGAACACAAAGATCTGCTGGTGCACCCTCATTGCAGTATGTCTGTTGATTCCCATTGCCGGAAGCTCTCAATCTGTTGACAAAAATTTTGTTAAAACTACCAAACCCGGGGTTCCCGTAGAAGATACGAGTTCCCTTTTCCGGATGGACTGGAAACAGAAACAGGAAATTATTGAATATTATGACGGAGAGGGGCGCATCATTCAAAAAATCCAATCCTCGGTCACACCTTCAGGAAAAGACCTTCTGGAAACCTACAGATACGACCTGGCCGGACGGAAAACCATTGAATATCTGCCTTTTCCGGTGGAACCTGCAAAGGGCCAGTATTTTGACGATCCGGTCCGCCTCCTGCTGGCCTATTATCTTGATCCTGATGAACGGGTCACTGCAACCGCCTTCCCTTTTTCTGAAAAAAAATTTGACGATTCACCCCTGAAGGAAACAATTGCCCTGGGGTATCCCGGAGCCTCCTGGCAACTGGAAACAAACCATACCAAAAGGTCCGTTAAATACGGAAATCCCTCAGAGATCACTCATTGGTCGGTTGCTGAAAACGGACAATGCATCCAGGCAGGAACCTATTCACCAGGCACACTTCATGTCACTGAAAACCTGGATGAAAATGGCACTGTGAACCGTGAATACCGGAATAGATCCGGACAGGTGATCCTGAAGGAAAAGTTACTGGAAGACCTGCCGGTGCAAACATTTTTTGTTTACGACAGGAAAGATAATCTGAGGTATGTGATCCCGCCTATGGCCGTTTCCGGACAAACTGCAGATCCCGGACTGATATATTCTTTTGAATATGATGATAAATACCGGATAACACGAAAGAAGATCCCCGGCGCCGCAGTTGTTGAATATGTTTATGATCACATGAACCGGCAGGCATTGAAGCAGGATGGAAATCTTCGCCGGGACAGCCTGTGGTTGTATTCCAAATATGATGCTTATGGCAGACCCGTAATAACCGGGGTTTTTAAAAGCATCCTGGGAAGGGCCGTTTTGCAGGACCTGGCAGATGCCGGAGTTCAAAATTATGAGACCTGCACCGGGGGAACCTATACAAATACGGTATTCCCGGTCGAAAACACCACACCCTTTTCCATCCTTTATTATGATGACTATGAATTTATCGACGACCCCCAACTCCGGTATGAAGCGGCATCTTTCCTTCTGAAGAGTGAGGGTCCTGAAATAATTGAACCGGAATTGGCAGCATCCATTACCGGTGCTAAAACCGGTGCTAAAACTCTGATTCCCGGAACAGGCAACTGGCTAAAATCCGTCACCTACTTTGATAAATACGGACGGAGCTTGCAGTCAGTGTTTCAAAACCATCTGGGTGGTACAAACCGCACCAGTTTTATCTATAACTTCCGGGGACAGCTTGTTAATGAAAAAAGCAGATGTGCAATACAAAATGCAGTGCCTGTTATCCTTGAAAAAAAATATACCTACGATCAGGCCGGCAGGATACTCAGGACAGTGCATAAGATCAACGATCAACCGGAAGTGGTCCTCTCTGAATATGAATACAATGAACTCGGACAACTGGCAGTGAAAAAACTGCATTCTGAAGACGGGGGTCAGACATTTACGGAAAGCATTACCAATACTTACAACGTTCGCGGATGGCTTTGCGGTATCAACGATCCCTATAACCCGGGGGCCAGTTTATTTTCGTTACGTTTGAATTATGAGTCTCCTGAAAACGGACTGCAGTCAGTACCGCAATTTAATGGGAATATATCCTCCGCACTGTGGAGTTCATCAAATCTTTCCCTGCCCCGGGGATATGCCTACAATTACGATAATCTTAACCGGCTCACAAGTGCATCTTTTGGAAAATTCAGTGGTGCCTGGAGCAGGAATGAAGAGGATTACAGTGTTCCCGCCTATACCTACGACCTGAACGGCAACATCCTGTCGCTGGTACGACGTGGCAAGATCAGCACAAACGCATTTGGAGTGGCGGATGAACTTGAATATACCTATTCGGGAAACCGGCTCACATTTGTTGATGATGCGGCAGAACTTACGGAAGATGAATGGGATTTTATTGACGGAGGACTGAAGATAGATGATGCGAACGGAATGCCGGAATACCTTTATGATGACAATGGAAACATGACCACAGATGCGAATAAAGGCATTAATAACATCCGATATAATGCCCTGAATCTTCCGGAAGAGATCTGGATGGAATCCAACCGTCTCATCCGGAACACCTATGATGCCTCCGGCACAAAACTCAGAACAGAAGCATTCGATTCGGATGGATATCCGCTGAGTGTCAGGGATTATATTGGTGCGATAGTCTATAACCACAAACTGCCTGAATACATCCTCACTCCGGAAGGCCGGGCAGTGCCTGAAGGAGAAAGCTATCACTATGAGTATTTTTTAAAGGACCATCTGGGCAATACCCGGGTAACGTTCCGGGTGGTGGCAGGTGTCACGCAGGTGGTTCAGGAGAATCATTACTATCCATTCGGAATGCGCCTTTTTGGTTTGCCCGGGGAAGAACCCGGACAAGCTTCCGGGCCCGGGAACAGGATTTTGTACAACAGCAAAGAACTTCTTTCTGATTTTGGCCTGAACTGGTACGATTACGGAGCCCGGTATTATGATCCGCAAGTTGGCCGCTGGTGGACCATCGATCCCAAAACGGAAGCAGCGCCGGATTGGACCCCATACAGATATGGCTTGAACAACCCCGTCCGTTTCATTGATCCGGACGGCATGCTGGAGGATTGGTACCAGTCTGAAAACGGTGCTCTATTTTGGGAAGATTCCGGTGAGGAAGAAATCGAAGTTGATGGGGAAAACTATAAAAAAGTGGGCAAGGTGGTTTCCATTAAAAGCGGGGATAAATTCATAAACTACTACGAAAATGTGCCCATTTCCATTTCAGATGTGCCCCTTAATGCTGCCGTCACCATACAAAATAATGTTGATCTTGAAAACCAGTTATTAAGTGATAAAAGTCCCCTATCTTTAAGAGCTAAAGTCGATTTGCTCCGGGCATCCATGACTAACGCAACAGGACAGGCTGCACAGGTCATGTTTGAAGGGGCCATGATGGTGGCTCCCATGCCAAAAATCGGAGTGGGCGTTAAAGCCGTTGGAAAATACGCCCCGAAAATTAGTAAATACTTGAACACTCTCTATATTAAGGGTGGGGTAAGGGGAAATTTATATGTTAACATCGGTAAAAGAGAAGTGATAAAAGATATTAGTAAAATTTGGCAACGGAGTTCTTTTAGTTTTAAAAAGAAATTTTCCAAAACAGGAATCCCAAAAATAGTAAAACAAAATTATAATACAGAAACCAATATCTTTTTTGATCCAAAATATCAGAACATTGCCTTAGATATTTTGAGTAATGCGTTAACTCGATAAATATTAATTTTCCACATTCATTATGGATCATTCAAAATCCAAATTAGATACTGATTTCGAACTTTTACTTTCTGAATTTCAAGGAATTATCAAATCTAATTACTCCGCTAATTACTTAAAAAAAATAAAATTAGTTGAAGTAATGAAGATGGGGCAATTTATTAAAGATTTAGAACCTAAGTTTAGAATTCGGGAATATAAGACTTTAATTATTTCTTACCTGGAAATAATTTCTTCCTCAAAGGATGAAATTGATGAAAAGGAAATTTGGAAACTAATAAAGGAAAAATTAATCCCGGTAATTAATTACTTAAATACCAACCACGATTTCTATGCAAGAGGTAGTCTCATATTTACTGGACTTATTATTGGTATCCTGATTGATGGAATATTAACAATAGTAGGTATAGCTAAATATTATTATTACATTCCTTTCTTTACTCTCTTTTATGCAACTGCAAAAATTCGAAAATACTATCATTTAAAAAAGCAAGGCAAGATCCTGAATCTATAGATCTTGCTACTCCACCCAGTCTGACTTCAACCATTCCATGGTTGTTCTTATCCACTGTCATACTGCTTCCACAGGCGTGACTGTGGCTGCCTGATTTTAACCACTCCGTGGTTGTGCTGCCTGTTGTCAGATAACTGCTGCAAACAGGCCTGCAGTTTCATCATTCCGTACTCATTTTGTACTTTCATGTTACCAGGGACTAAGCCCGGAGGGCTTGAAATCCGGTAGCCCCGGTTACGTCCGGGGCGAAAATGGCAACCACCACCCCCCAACCCAACCCCGGAGCGGGTTGAATTTTATTGCATTACACAAAGAACATGGTGTTGAGTGTAACGAAAAATATCTTCTCACATAGCCCGACTTCAACCATTCCATGGTTGTTCTTATCCACTGTCATACTGCTTCCACAGGCG
>CAYOFK010000023.1:6596-23470 GCA_964403185.1 uncultured Rikenellaceae bacterium
AAGCCCGGAGGGCTTGAAATCCGGTAGCCCCGGTTACGTCCGGGGCGAAAATGGCGACAACCAGGCCTACATCCTGCAATAAGAAATATAGCCACTTTTGAAACGGCCCTGCATTCTTTTAATTTTCATTCGTGCATTCGTCCCCTATTCGTGCATTGGTGGCTCCTTCTTTCTCAATGAATTCACTCATATGCGAATAAAATCCTTATTTTTATCCCAAGAAATGTTTTACCCCGATGCAAAAACGCTGGTACGCCATATACACAAAATCCCGAAATGAAAAAACGGTAGCCGACGCCCTGGTAATAAAGGATGTGGAGGTATACCTGCCTCTTCTTAAAACACTGAAACAATGGAGCGACAGGAAAAAATGGGTTGAAATCCCCCTTTTCAGAAGCTATTTGTTTGTCAGGATCCGCGATCCGGAATACTTTGAAATCCTTAAAACCCCGGGTGTGGTCCGGTTCATTACCTTCCAAAATGAACGGGTGCCCATTCCCGATCAGCAAATAGAAGCCGTTAAAGCTTACCTGGATGACGAAGACCGGATGCCGCTGCCTGACACACATTATGAACCGGGTGACACTGTTGAAATAACGCGTGGAACAATGAAGGGACTCGTTGGCGCCATGGTTAAAGTACAGGGTAAACAAAGGGTCATCATTGATATTTCAGCGATTGGTGAACGGATATTCTTAAATATTTCCAGGTCTCAGCTCAGAAAAATATCCTGAGCCCACCGGAATCCCTCCTCAATTTTGAACAGCGTTTATTTCCGATTCATAGAGTGTTTAAAAAAGAAATATTTAGATTTGCCCCCATGAAAATTTCCCAATTCCAATTCCATTATGTTTAGAGAGTCGAACCGGCGTTCTGCAATAAAAACCATTTCGTGGCGCGTACTGGCCACATTAACCACGGCTGCTCTGGTATATATTTTTACGGGAAAACTGAAAATAGCCCTATATGTGGGCGGTATTGAAGTGGTGTTGAAAATGGCACTGTATTTCCTGCATGAACGGGTATGGAACAATATCCGGTATGGCAAAAAACAACTGAAACCAAAGATCATCTGGTTTACCGGGTTGTCAGGCGCCGGAAAAACAACCATTGCCGAAGCGGTATATAAAAAAATCCAGGCACAGGGAATTAAGGTTGAACATCTGGATGGGGATAAGATCCGTGAGATCTTTCCAAAAACCGGGTTTTCAAAGGAAGACCGGAACAGGCACATTAAACGTGTGGGTTATCTGGCCAGCATGCTTGAAAAAAACGGAATTTCCGTTGTCGCATCCTTTATTTCACCCTATAAAGAATCCCGGGATTTTAACAGGAACCTTTCAGGAAATTTCCGGGAGGTTTACGTCTCAACACCCCTGGAAGTTTGTGAACAACGCGACCTCAAAGGATTATATGCAAAAGCACGAAAGGGTGAGATCACCCAGTTTACAGGTATTGATGATCCATACGAGATCCCTGAACATCCGGAGATCACGGTAGACACTTCCAATCAGACAGTTGAAGAAAGTGTAAAGGAAGTGATGGATCAATTGAATTTTAAATAAACACAGAGTCAGTCAGACCCATAATCTCAATGAAAATTATATCTATAGTTGGCGCCCGCCCTAACTTCATAAAAGTTGCCCCGGTCCACAAAGCCTTCCATAAATCCCCCCATAAGGTGGACCATAAAATTTGTCATACAGGGCAGCATTTTGACAAAAACATGTCCAAAATCTTTTTTGACGAGCTGGAGATGCCGGAACCTGATTTTTATCTGGGCGTAGGTAGCGGTTCCCATGCCATTCAGACCGGACGGATAATGACTGAGCTTGAACGTGTTTTTGAAACCGAAAATCCTGATCTTGTGCTGGTCCCCGGAGATGTGAACTCCACCCTGGCGGCAAGTCTGACAGCTTCTAAAATGGGAATAGCCATTGGCCATATTGAATCGGGACTGCGCAGTTATGACCGTCGCATGCCGGAAGAGATCAACCGCATCATTACAGACGTACTTTCTGATTATTTATTTGTTTCCGAGCCAGATGGATTAAAAAACCTCCGGGCTGAAGGTATTTCAAAGAACAAGGTTCATTTTGTCGGAAATGTAATGATAGACAGTCTGATAAATTACCTTCCAAAAATTGAGCGCTCCCTCATTCTTTCACATTTAGGCCTCGAATCCTCATCTTTTATACTTTGCACATTCCACAGGCCCAGCAATGTGGATGATCCCGAACAACTGGTGCGGCTTGCAACACTGCTTCACGAACTCAGCGAAGCCAATACCATTGTGTTCCCCATGCATCCGCGCACACGAAAGAATATGGATCGGGCAGGACTTTTAAAAAACCCGCCGGAAAATCTGATTTTTACCGGCCCGGCCGGATATCTTGATTTTCTGTCGCTGGTAAAAAATGCAGCATTGGTAGTGACCGACAGTGGAGGCATCCAGGAGGAAACAACCTATCTTGGGGTACAATGCATCACGGTAAGGGACAATACCGAACGGCCTGTGACCGTGGATGTGGGAACCAATCAATTGATCGGATCAAATCTTAAAAATGTAGGGGATGCAGCACGTGAAGTGCTTTCCGGAAAAACGAAAAAAGGAAAGATCCCTGAGTTGTGGGATGGCCTGGCCGCAGAACGTATCGTGGAAGTTATAATGAAAAATCCAATACCTGAAGCGCGATGATATATGTAACAGGAGGCACCGGATTATTAGGAAGTCATTTGCTCTTTGAGCTGGTTAAAAGAGGAAAATCCGTGCGTGCATTAAGACGCTCCCCGGAGGCTGCAAGAGAGGTCAGAAAGGTATTTGGATATTATTCCGATCATCCGGATGCTTTATTTGAAAATATCGAATGGGTTGACGGGGACCTGTTGGATGTATCAATCCTGGAAGACCACCTTAACGGAATAGAGGAAATATATCATGCTGCCGCCATAGTAAGTTTCGATCCCCGTGACCGGCAGAAAATGGAATCTGTAAACATCCATGGCACTTCCCGGATAGTGGACCTGGCCGTTCAGAAAAAGATCAGGAAGTTTTGTTTTGTAAGTTCAGTGGCTGCAATCGGACCTATGGTTGGCAACACTCCGGCTAATGAAAATTGTATATGGGAAAAAGCCCGTGATTCCCACCGGTATTCCTGGACAAAATTCAAATCGGAAATGGAAGTCTGGCGGGGCATCGAAGAAGGGTTGCAGGCCGTGATTGTAAATCCTTCAATTATTTTCGGACCGGGGAACTGGCACCGCGGACCCGGCCGGATGTTTGCGAGGCTTTATAAAGGACTGGCCTTGTATCCTCCCGGTATTACCGGCTACGTGGATGTTCATGATGTAGTGGACATCATGATCGGCCTGATGGATAAAGAGGTGTTTGGTGAACGCTTTATTATCAATTCCGAGGACCTGCATTATAAGGAAGTTTTTACATGGATGGCAGAAGCTTTTCACAATAAACCGCCATCCATACAGGCCGCAAAGTGGATGCTTGGAATGGCCTGGCGCATGATGTGGTTTGCAGGAAAACTTACAGGGTCTGCACCAACCATCACAAGGGAATCGGCCCGGGCCGGATTTAACATCCGCCGCTTTTCAAATGGAAAGATTAAAAACCGGTTGGGATACAGCTTTATGCCGGTGAAAGATTCCGTTAAACGTACCGCTGAAATTTACCTCAGGGAAAAACAGGATTAAAATCCAAAATTCAATCCAAAACTGAAGCTGCTGGTTTTTCCTCTCCACAAGGGATGTGTATAGGTATCCACATCACCGGTAATAATACCGCTCCTGTATTCAATGTGTGCCAACACATCATTGATAATCTCATAACGGGCCCTGAGAAAGAGGGTTTTATTTTCCCACTCCACAGTTTCCAGAAAAGGCAAACCCAGCCGGTCCACCCCCTGTTTATCGTAATCCGGACCTTTCTGAACGAACAAGTAAGAAAGCTGGATCCACAATCCCCTGACCGGCTTGTATTCCAGCGACAGGTACAACTCATGATTGTTGTCCTTCAAATAGCTCCCCAGATTGTAGTTATTGGATGTAAATTCTATGGTCGGAACCGGATGCTGAAAGGTCAGTGGATTGGTCCTTGTGTATTCGGCGATCAGACTCAGATTCCTGATTGGCACATGTGACAACCTGCCGCCCATCTTAAAACTCCAGAAATTCGAATGTTTTTCCTTGTCGAAAATATTTGATATGGATAATTCATCCATAAACAACGTACCGTACAAATGAAGGTTTTTGATCTGCCTTGAGCTTACGTCAAAAAACATCTGGGAATTTTGATTATCGATATTCTTATTGGTGCTGTGATCAATTGATTTAAAGAAGGCCAGTGGTATCAGATATCCGGGGAAAACACCCAGATCGGCATAGATGATAGAGTTTCCGATACTCAGATTCAGTTGCTTCCATGGTGTAAAGGTGACTAAATTGGCCGCCAGATATTTAGGATGAAACACTTCTCTGTATTGGGCGCCATAACTGCCTGCATACCAATAGCTGCGGGTACTGTCTACGACTTCGGAAATGAGCCAGCCATGCACATACCTGAATTCAAACCAGCGTGCGGGTTTCATGGTAAAGTATATCTGCACAAATGAGGGTGTGCGCCCCGAGAAGATGTTGGCGCCGTTGTAATTGTTACCCCAGATAAAATGATCTTTTATGAGTCCGAACGAACCCCATTCCCATGCATAGGTAATGCCTCCGCGCATCTCACTGAAGTCGCCGTTACCTTTATAATTAGCTCCCATTCTCTGGTTCAGGTAGTCAGGATTTGAAAGAAATTCCCTGTCGTGATTGTCCCTCAGGCTGCCATATAAACCTATGTGCTTCCCGATTGTGGCAAATGCTTCTGCTCCATTCCACCAATGCATGGCCGATCCGTTTGAGTTGGCCTGGTACTGCATCCCCAGGATGGGATTTACTGAGAACCTGAAAAGACTGTCCTTATAGTAAAAAAGATCGAGACGTTTTCTAAAGTTTTTATCCGGCCTGAGTTCTTTATTAAAATCCTTCAGAAAAAAATCCAGGTCATTCTTCTGCCGGGGATTCAGCACTTCCCGTTGGAGTTGTAATTCCTGCAATTTGCCGGCAATAAACTGACGGGAGAAAGGTTTGGCAACGGTATTCAGCATTATATACTGACTCGTGGCCATTTCATCCAGAAACTCATAAATGGTTTCATTGCTTATATGGTGGAATACCTCCTGAGCCTGGGTCTTTTGTAAGCCCGAAAGTAAAATAATTCCCAGGATAATTGTTATTGGAAAAAAATTTTTCATATAAGTCTCCAGAATAAAGATAGGAAGTTTCGCGCAAGGCCGCAAAGATGCATTGAGTTCGTAAAAGTTTCAGGCCTTATTGGCTGCGTGCTTTTTTGAATATGATGTTGTACCAGGCTTTCCAAAAGTATTTCCAGTCGGTACGGAAGGGTTTCTTTTTGTATTGAAGCAGGTAGTTTTTCTCAGATTCCTGAATTTCTTTAAGGGTTTTGGGCATGTCTGCATAAAAAGGAGGGATCAGTCCGGGTTTAAACCGGATCCTTAAATCCTGCAGGGATCTTGAATACAGGTTAAAATAGTGCTTGCTTAGCGGCCGGACACCAACCAGTTTCAAATCTCCACGCATCATGTTTATCAGCATGGGCAGTTCATCAATCCAGAATTTTCGCATGATCCTGCCCTGGGTGGAAACCCTGAAATCGTGATCAAATTTACCTCCCTCTTTCAGATTGAAACGCTGGTAGATATAATCCTGGAGGTATTCTGCATATGGATACATGGTCCGCATTTTATATACTTTAATGGTCTTTCCCCCCTTACCTACCCGTTTCAGCCGCACCAGAGGACCATAGGATGGATCCGGATCATGAGCGGGCGGTTTTATTTTTCGAACAATGATGTAGCAGAGGTTGTCGATATACTCCTCATCCAGCACTTCAAAACCTGATGAAATAAGCCGTCCAAGTGTTTCTGCCCGGGTTATAACACGGTTTTGGCCGCGCGTTAAGAACAAATAGATCCCTTTAGTGATATTAAATTTCGGGAAAACTCTTTTAATCGGAAAGTCCATCAGGTAGTAATACAGGTAATTAAAGGGGAACAGGTATTTTCTGAAAATGCGTTGTTTCCTCAGATCCTTGGTCTCCACACAACAGATGTAGGTGCCTTTATCAGGAAGGGCATTATTGACTGCATCAAATAACCTATTCAGAAAGCGGATGTCATTGACCCGTTTTAAATTGATGATACTTTTTTGAGAATGCTCAGTGAGAGGGATGATGTTGATGGGGTTGGTGGTAGAAACAATATGCAACTCTTCCGGCGGATAGATGTTATTCTTCTCGATAAACTGGATGGTTCCTCCGTTGCATTCCTGCAGGATGCTTTCTTTTTGCTTATCAGAAAGTTTATAAAGCTTGTGGTTTGCTCCGTTGCCATTGACGCCATTTTCACCGTTTTCTTCCTGGGCTTTCAGGGCCATATATTCCCGGTCAGGAGGGTTATCATTGATCTTTGCCGCCCTTAAGAAATGGTAGGTCAATCCAAGTACCAGTTCCAGAAATGAAGCTATTATAATAGTAACGAAAACAACATACCTGGAGTATTCATCCCTTCTGGTCAGGTACATCATCAGGGCAATGGTTCCTGCAATTACAAAATTACTGATCAGTATTGGACGAATAACCCGGTTGAACTGGTTATAATCGTGGAAAGAATATTTTTTAAAAAACCAGGACCCTGCGATCCAGATGCTCAGGAATACCAAAAACGAGTAAAAATACCTGTAAAAATAGGGTTCCAGAGAGCCCGATTTCAGCATGATGGCAGCCAAAAATGACAGGAAGACCAGAATAAGGTCAAATAGAATATAAACCAACCGTTGCTTGATAAATCGTTCCATGGGAATCAGAGTCCGGCAAATGTAGGGGTTTCCTTGATCAACGCAAAAAACCTTTCAGGGTTTTACTTAAGACGAAAAAATGCAGTTGATGGTTGCAGCGGTGACAGTAAAAACTTATGAGAGCGCTTTGGTTTCTCCGGCAACCATCACCTATTTCAGAAATCATAAAATTCCTTCCCTTTTCCAGATCAGTTTTTTTCCAAACCCCAACCTGTTATCCGTATATTTTAACAGGGACGGTTCAACCACCCAGAGTGTGGTTTTCAACAACATGGCAACGGGAAAACGCTTCAGATACACTGATTTGACCGTTTTTAAAAGATCGTTCCCTGGTTTTGAAATGGTTCCCTGGAATTGCAGACCACGAATTTTACCAATAATATCCGTCTCAAGTACAATGGATCCTGCAACGAGTGTTTGTTTCAGAGCGTCCATTATGTGCCTGGTTCCGGTATCTGAGGTAAAAACAAACAGGTTTTTTTCTTCAACATACACATAGAAACAATTCGCACACCAGGGCTGGTTCCCTGAACTGGTGGCCAGGGTGAGAACATGATGTTTCTGAATAAATGCAATGATCCGTTTGTCTATGGGGTTCATCAGATAAGCATTACCGGTGCCTCATATGTGAATTTTCAACCCTAAAGAACGCAAAGAAATATTAAAGAACACAACCTTCCTGTAGCTTTTATGAGCCCGTCTTGTTAGCATGCGGGATATTGTGGTTCGTTCAAAGTTTTATTAACTATTGTCAGGATTGATTTTTTTCTACTTTTGTGCTCAAATAAAACTGATTCTCCGGAAAATAATAAAATTAAAATCTATGAAAAAGGCCATCATAAAAACAAATAAAGGGGCAATGCATGTGTTATTTTTTGAAGCGGATGCGCCCAATACTGTTGCTAATTTTATAAAACTCTCAAAAGAAGGATTTTATAACGGATTAACCTGGCACCGAGTCATCCCGGATTTTGTGATCCAGGGAGGGTGTCCTGAAGGAACCGGGGCCGGGGGCCCGGGATACGCCATCAAGTGTGAACTTGATGGTGAGAACCAATACCACGACAGTGGTGTCTTGTCAATGGCACATGCAGGAAGGGATACAGGCGGATCCCAGTTTTTTATCTGTCACAGCAGGAAAAATACCGGGCACCTTGACCGCCAGCATACAGTCTTTGGAAAAGTCACCGAAGGTTTGGATGTGCTGAACTCCATCCGGCAGGGGGATCTGATTGAAGAGGTGGTGATAGAAGGATAGTGCTTTAGGGCTTAGTGCTTGGTGCTTTAGGGCTGAAGAAGAAAAATGGTTTATTCAGTCTGGTTGTTGTAAATTTATAATTAACAATAAGTTAAGTTGATATACTATGAAGAGTTATAAAGAATTTACAGTATGGCAAAAATCGATGGATCTTGTGATATTGATTTACACTAAGACCAGTTCTTTTCCTAAATCAGAACTTTATAGCCTGACAAACCAGATCAGAAAATGTGCCATATCGATACCTTCCAATATTGCTGAGGGTTTTGGACGATACCATAAACCGGATTTTATAAGATTTTTAACCATTGCCAAAGGATCTTTATACGAACTCCAAACCCAACTCGAAATATCCAATGGCCTGGAATACTTATCGACCAATGATTATAAGGATATTGAATCTCAGACAATTGAAATTGCTAAAATGCTGAATAGTCTGATTAAGAAATTAAAATCAGGAGAATCGTGAATTCAGAATTATCTAGTCACCCTAATTAAACTTGCTCTTCCAAAATCTAAAGCACTATAGCACTATAGCACTTTAGCACTTTAGCACTATTTAATATCTTTGCTCAATACCATCTGAATACTTACTTTTACACGATTTTATCTAAGACCCAAAGACCATGTTTTCCGGAATTGTTGAAGAGGCTGCAACAGTAGTAAAGCTTGAAAAGGAACAGGACAACCTGCATATCACGATGGAATGTTCCTTTGTTGATGAATTAAAAATTGATCAGAGCATTTCACATAACGGGGTATGCCTGACGGTGGTCCGTAAAACCGCTTCGGAATATACCGTCACAGCCATACGTGAAACGCTTGAAAAATCCAACCTTGGCTTGCTGAAAACCGGAAGCAAAGTGAATCTGGAACGAAGCCTGAAGATTGACAGTCTTCTTGACGGGCATCTTGTACAGGGACATGTTGACCAGACTGCAACATGCACGGGTGTGCGGGAAGCAGAGGGAAGCTGGTATTATACTTTTTCTTACGAACCGGCACAGGACGACTACATTACCGTTGAAAAAGGTTCCATATCTGTGAATGGTGTCAGTCTGACGGTTGTGAATTCCGGAGACCGGTCATTTGAAGTGGCTATCATCCCCTACACCTATGAGATTACCAATTTTCACCAGATCAAAAATGGAAGTATTGTCAACCTTGAATTTGATGTGATAGGAAAATACATTGCCCGGATTGTCAAACAACAACTGGGAAAATAAAAATGCATCCCCGCCTATCACTTACATTCGCTCACTTATCCACATTTCGCTCACTTGTATTTTCCACATCATACATCTATCTTTGTGAACTTGTTTCAGACAGGTGTCAAAAGAGTCCACATTGATGAGTAAAAAGTTCCCGGAATATAAAGAATTTGATCTTTCCGATATCAATAAGGAAATCTTAAAAGTATGGGTGGATAACCACACCTTCCGGAAGAGTATTGAGAAAAGAAAAGAAGAACAAACCTTTGTTTTTTATGAGGGGCCGCCATCGGCCAATGGCAAACCCGGGATCCACCATGTAATGGCACGGACCATCAAAGATGTTGTATGCCGGTTTAAAACAATGGAAGGATTTCTTGTTAAACGTAAAGCCGGGTGGGACACACACGGTTTGCCGGTGGAATTAAGTGTGGAAAAAAGCCTGGGCATCAGCAAAGAGGATATAGGAACTAAAATCTCCATTGAGGAATACAATGCTGCCTGCCGGAAAGATGTCATGAAATACACCGGTCTCTGGGAAGAGCTCACACAAAAAATGGGATACTGGATCAACATGGATGATCCATATATCACGTATGACAACAGGTATATTGAATCAGTCTGGTGGCTGCTGAAACAGCTTTACGAAAAGGGTCTTTTGTATAAAGACTATAGCATCCAACCCTACTCACCGGCAGCTGGTTCCGGATTGAGCACGCACGAACTAAACCAGCCCGGGTGCTACAGGGATGTAACAGACACTACCATTGTTGCCCAGTTTAAAGTCATTCATGATGACCTGTCTGAATTTTTATTTAAGGATGTAAAAACCGATCTCTTCATACTTGCATGGACCACAACGCCCTGGACACTCCCTTCCAATACCGCTCTGGCTTTGGGAAAAAACATCAGCTATGTTAAAGTGCAAAGTTTCAATCCGTATAATGGAGATCCTGTGACCTTGATCCTTGCCAAAGACCTTTTGCATAAATTTTTCTCTGAAAAGGACCAGGACCTGTCACTTGATGAGTATGACACAGGAAGCAAACACATTCCCTTCAAGATCCTGGGAGTACATGCCGGTAAAGAGCTCAAAGGCATTCATTATGAACAACTGATTAAATGGGTGGATCCCGGAAAAAATGCATTCCGGGTTATTTCCGGGGATTTTGTCACTACAGAGGAAGGAACCGGGGTGGTTCATATAGCCCCGACCTTTGGCGCTGACGACTACCGTGCTTCCAGGGAAAATAAGTTTTCTCCCCTGACTGTGCTGGACAAAAACGGAAACATACAGCCCCTGGTTGACCGGAAAGGCCGGTTTTTCAGAATTGAGGATATGGACCGGGACTTCGTGCATAACCAGGTCAATACAAGAATATATGAAGCATTTAACGGAAAGTATGTAAAGAATGAATATGATGATTCCCTTACGGATTCAGATGATAATGTGGATGTGGATATTGCCGTAATGCTGAAACATGAAGGCCGGGCTTTCCGTATTGAAAAGCACGTCCATAGTTACCCGCACTGCTGGAGAACCGATAAGCCTGTTCTGTACTATCCTCTTGATTCATGGTTTGTTAAAACCACCGCATTGAAAGAGCGGATGATAGAATTAAACAATACCATTAACTGGAAGCCCGGGGCAACCGGCGTTGGCAGGTTTGGAAAATGGCTTGAAAACCTTGTTGACTGGAATCTTTCACGGGCCCGGTTCTGGGGCACACCCCTGCCCATTTGGACCACCGGGAATAAAAAGGAAAGAATCTGTATCGGTTCTGTTCCTGAACTGAAAGAAGAAATTGACAAATCCATTCAGGCCGGGTTTATGAAAGAAAACCTGCTGGAAACATATACTGCAGGAGATGCTTCGTTAGAAAATTACCTGAAATTCGACCTGCACCGGCCGTTTGTGGATGAAATCATCCTGGTTTCTCCCTCCGGTGCAAAAATGTTCCGGGAACCTGCTTTAATTGATGTGTGGTTTGATTCCGGAGCCATGCCATTTGCACAATTCCATTATCCCTTTGGCATTGAAGAATCTGATTTCAGGGATGTATTTCCTGCCGATTTTATTGGTGAAGGTGTGGACCAGACCAGGGGCTGGTTCTTTACACTTCATGCCATTGCCGTCATGCTCTTTGATTCCGTGGCCTTTAAAAACATCATTTCAAATGGTCTTGTTCTTGATAAGAAGGGCAATAAAATGTCCAAAAGACTTGGAAATGCCGTAGATCCTTTTACTACCATTGAGGCCCACGGATCTGACCCGCTGAGGTGGTACCTGATAACAAATGCCCAACCCTGGGATAATATCAAATTCGACGCTGAAGGCCTCAATGAAGTTAAACGAAAATTTTTTGGTACCCTGTACAATACCTACTCATTCTTTGCCCTGTATGCCAATGTGGATGGGTTCCGGTATGAAGAAGATGAAATCCCTGTGAGTGAACGGCCGGAAATTGATCGTTGGATCATTTCATTACTCCATTCCCTGATCAGGAATGTGTATAAGAATTACAATGATTATGAACCCACCAGGGCCGGACGGGCCATTCAGCAATTTGTAATTGAGAACCTCAGTAATTGGTATGTCCGGCTGAACCGGAAAAGATTCTGGGGCGGTGACTATTCCGGAGACAAGATATCAGCCTACCAGACCCTGTTTGACTGCCTTGATAAAATAACCAGGCTGGCTGCTCCTATTGCACCATTCTATATGGACAAAATATATACCGATCTGCATTCCACCATCTCCAAGGAGTCGGAAGAATCGGTTCATCTGGTTGATTTTCCTGAATCTGATCCCGGACTGATTGATGCCGTACTCGAAGAAAAAATGGAACTTGCCCAGAAGATCTCATCCATGGTGCTTGGACTTCGCAGAAAGGTGAGCCTGAAAGTCCGTCAGCCCCTGAATAAGATCATGATCCCGGTTACAAACGGGTCACTTAAACAAAAAGTTGAATCTGTTCGTAACCTGATCCTCTCTGAGGTGAATGTGAAGGATATTGAGTTTTTGTCTGATGCCTCCGGCATTCTTATAAAAAAGATCAAACCCAATTTCAAGACCCTGGGGCCGAAATATGGCAGGCAAATGAAAGCCATCGCAAGTGCAATAAATGGTATGAGCCAGGACAACATTGCAACATTTGAATCGCAAGGATCCTGTAATATCCGGGTGGAGAACATGAATATCCCCTTAAGTCTTGATGATGTCGAAATAATCTCGGAAGATATCCCTGGATGGCTTGTGGCATTCGAAGGATCCCTGACCGTGGCGCTGGACCTGAATGTCACTCCTGAATTAAAAGCCGAAGGGATTGCACGTGAATTGATTAACAGGATCCAAAACCTCAGAAAAGAGAGGGGATTCAATGTAACTGATAAGATCCATATCCTCATCCAATCGCACCGTTTTGTTAACGAAGCTGTCAAGGCGCATAAAGAGTATATTGGATCACAAACACTGGCAGAGGATATCCGCATCTCAGATAATGTGCCCAAAGGTAAAGAAATGGAACTCGATGAGAATGTGACTACCCGGGTGCAAATTCAAAAAATTAAATAATAAACCTATTATAATGCATTATAATGGTATTGTATAATGCGCTTTTTTTGTATATTTATATTTATTAAAATTTACAGCTATGGCAGAGAAGACAAGATATACTGATGATGAGCTGGGGGAATTCAAAGAAATCATTTTTAAGAAGATTGAAAAGGCCAGGGCCGACTATAATCTTCTGAAAAATACTATAACACACGAACACAGCAACGACACTGAGGATACATCACCAACATTCAAGGTTCTGGAAGAAGGCGCCGCTACACTTTCAAAGGAAGAGGCCGGGAAACTCGCCCAAAGGCAGTTTAAATTTATCCAGCATCTGGAAGCTGCACTTATCAGGATTGAAAACAAAACCTATGGCATTTGCAGGGAAACCGGAAAGTTGATTTCCAAGGAAAGGCTGAGAGCCGTTCCGCATGCAACGCTCAGTATTGAAGCAAAACAAAATCAACGCTGATTTTTTTTGAAATCATATTTAAACTGAATGGTATGATCATCATTCGGTTTTTAATTATATAATACTTCGTATCTTTTAATTTCATCCGTTCCGGTCTCCCGGTTATATATGTCAAAAACAACAAAAACCATAGCTTTTATTCTTGTGATCCTGGTCATTGATCAGGCTTTTAAGATCTGGATTAAAACACACATGCTTCTGGGACAGGAACATCTGGTGCTTGGGAACTGGTTCCGTCTGCATTTTATTGAAAATAACGGGATGGCTTTCGGAATGGAACTTGCCGGAAGAACCGGGAAGGTTATACTCAGTGTCTTCCGCCTGACTGCAGTGGTTGGAATCGGTTGGTACCTGTCCATCCTCATCCGGAAAAATCATTCCATGGGATTGATCCTCAGTATTGCCGCAATATTTGCCGGTGCCATGGGGAATATTATTGACAGTGCCTTTTACGGGGTCATCTTTAATGACAGCTATTACCAGGTTGCAACCATGTTTCCCGGGGATGGAGGGTATTCCTCCTTTTTGCATGGCAGAGTGGTTGATATGTTTTACTTTCCTGTATTGCAAGGCCGTTATCCCGACTGGATCCCATGGAAAGGAGGAAACGATTTTATTTTCTTCAGGCCCGTTTTTAACATTGCTGATTCTTCTATAACCCTTGGAGTGGCATCCATTCTCATTTTTCAAAAGAAATTCTTCTCCCACTGATCTGAAAGTGTCATGCAACTGACCATCCGGCAGTTCATCCTGAATTGGAAATTTATGGCGACTATATTACAAACAATGACTTCATCGCTTATCCGCTGACAAATTATGATTCCAGAATTCCCAATAAGGAAAGGGTGCATTGCGTCATAATCAATTGAAATGCATAAAACGAAAGGCCTGATCATTGAAAAGCCGTAAATGGAAGCCAAAAACAACCGGAAATAATATTCCGGTTTCATTTTCTATTTTGCTTCTTTTGCCCTGGTCCAGGTGGTCTTTCTTCCAATAAAGCGCATGCCCAATACAAATCCCTTGATTTGCAAATCCTCACCTTCCATCCACATGTAACAATCATAGGTTTTTCCATTCTTCGGATCATAAATAGTCCCTTCACTCCATTCCTTCTTCCCGGCATCATAGCTGAAATCTTTCAGGAGTGTCAACCCCATGACGGGTCTGTTTTGAAGTTCAGGATCAGAGTTTTCATCATCAATTTTTGGCGTTCCATCATCCTCATTCGGTTCCATCAGCCATACGATCTTGCCAAAATATATATCTCCCTCCTTTGAAATTTCAATTTTGGTTTCCTTGTCATCGGTAAACCATGTGCCAAGGATCTTGTCAGCGCCGGTCTGGCCATATAAAAATGTTACCAGAAACAGCGCAATGAATGTGGTTAAAATTCTCATAAGATTGATTTTTGGTTTACGTAAAGATAATTTTTTTCCTGAATATCCAATAGTCAATCCATTTGACAGTCGCCCGTGATCCCCTGATCACTCCCGGATTAAGGCAATGAGGATTTCTTGCAGAACGAACGTCCCCGTTCATTAAGCGGTTCTGAAGGACCGGGCTTTCAATGACGGACGTTCCGTCCGTAATCGATCCCGCCAGGTCTGCCGGTACTGGCAGGGAGGATAGATCTACAGGGACCTTGCACCTTAACCCACGATTATCAGATCAATCTGTTTCTTTGCCAGATTGGCTCTGAGGATCTCTATGGTAAGCTCATCTCCCAGTTGATAGGATTTCCCTGTTCGTTTGCCAACCAACCGGTATTGATCCTCATCAAGTTCATAAAAATCATCATCCATTTCCCGGATGGGAACCATTCCTTCACACTTATTTTCAACTATTTCAATATATAAACCCCATTCAGCAACCCCGGATATGATGCCGGAAAACTGCTCCCCTATTTTATCGGAGAGGAATTCCACCTGTTTAAATTTAATGGAGGCCCGCTCTGCATCCATGGCCTTACGTTCCATATCAGAGGCATGCTGGCATTGCTGTTCCAGGATATTTTCATTCAGGTAGCGACCCCCGGCCAGATAAGCCGCCAGTAAACGGTGCACCATCATGTCGGGATACCTTCGGATGGGGGATGTAAAATGAGTATAATGTTTAAAGCCCAATCCGTAATGGCCAATGTTCTGTGTGGAATACACGGCCTTTGACATGGACCGTACCGCCAGGGTCTCTATAATATTCTGTTCCTTTGACCCCTGAACCTCCCTTAAAATACGGTTGAGTTCATGCGATATTTGTTTCAGATTTTTTGGATTCATCCGGTGTCCAAAGCGGGCAGCCACCCGGGAAAAGGATTCCAGTTTTTCAGGATCGGGTTGATCATGGATCCGGTAAACAAAATCCTTTGCTGTTTTGGATTTTCCTGAAGAAGGAGGCTTTTTGGATCCAAATAATTCAGCCACTTTCCTGTTAGCCAGCAACATGAACTCTTCTATAAGCTGGTTGGATTCCTTATTTGGCTTAAAAAATATGCCCAGGGGGGTTCCTTTTTCGTCAATGTGAAATTTCACCTCAACCCGCTCAAATTCAAAGGATCCTTTTTGAAAGCGAATGGTCCTGAGCTTCTGTGCCATGCGATGCAAGGCCAGTAGTTCTTCTTTCATGGCCCCGGTACCGGTCTCAATAACCGCCTGAGCTTCCTCATAGGTAAACCGTTTGTCCGACCTGATGATGGTCCTGCCAAACCATGAATTCAACACTTCCGCTTCATCATTCATTTCAAATACCGCTGAAAAACATAATTTTTCTTCATCCGGCCTCAGGGAACAAACCATGTTTGATAACTTTTCCGGCAGCATGGACACAACACGGTCCACCAGGTAAACAGAGGTCCCCCTGCCCCTGGCTTCATCATCTAAAAGGGTTTCAGGTTCAATGTAATGGGTGACATCTGCAATATGCACACCCACTTCCCAAATACCCGGCTTTTTCTTTTTGACAGACAAGGCATCATCAAAATCTTTGGCATCCTCCGGATCAATGGTAAAGGTTGGGATCCTTCTGAAGTCGCGTCGTTCTTTAATATCCTTCTCTGTGATTGTATCCGGCAATGATTCTGCCTGTTTATTAAGCTTGTCGGAAAAATGGAACGGCAATTCAAATTCCGCCATGATGGCATGGATCTCCACCTCATGCTCCCCCGGCATTCCCAGGACCTCTATCACCTCACCTACCGGATTTTTTATGTGTTTTGGCCATTCCGTTATGGTGGCCACTACCTTTTGTCCGTCAATGGCATTGTTCAGTTTATCAGGAGGGATAAAAATATCAATCTGCCGTTTTTCGGAAACCACAAATGCAAAGTTTCGCGACTTTTGAACGATCCCAACATACGATTTTCTGGCTCTTTCAAGAATTTCCACTACTTCCCCTTCCATCCTCCGGTTTTTCCTTTTTGCATACAGAAACACCTTCACAACATCA
>CAYOFK010000024.1:0-22933 GCA_964403185.1 uncultured Rikenellaceae bacterium
GGTAGTTGCCAACACCTCTGGCTATATGAGATGAGAAAGGGATATAACGGTCACGCTTGTTTTTGGACTGACGTACAAATAGCTGTTGCCTGTCCAGGTCAACATCTTCAATCAGCAACGAAGATGCTTCGCTGATCCGAAGACCAGTGTCATAAATGATACCCAACAGGAGCCTGTTTAATGCAATCAATTTCTTAAGTAAAATCTTAATCACCTTTTTTGATCGCCTCTTAAATCGGCTTATATTTGGTTATTATTTAATCCGAACCGGAGCTTTTCAGACAGACTGCCGTTAGCCGTAAGCCTTCGGCCAAGTACATCTTTCATGGGATCGGTAAGCACGGTATCTTAGCGTGAAAAATTTATCATGAAAAAATCAGGGAGAGAGAACTGGAAACAAGAGATGTTTTCCCTTGTAACAAAGTGGCAGGACAGCGGAATAAATCAGAGGGATTTTTGCGACCGGCATGATCTTTCGATATACACTTTTCATTATTGGTTAAGAAGATACAAGCAAGAATATTCTTCATCAGAGAATGGATTTATGGCTGTGGAAGTAAACCCGGAAAAACTAACTACTCACAAATATGGCTACGTACAAATAATCATTCATTATTACGTATTTTTCAAAATAATTACGTATATTTGTATTAAATAATACACGTAACCATGGATTCAAAATTAACATTGAACGTTGACAAAGATCTCGCCAAAAAAGCAAAAACATATGCCAGGAGCCGTGGGAGAAGCCTTTCTGATCTTGTTGAGAGTTATTTTAAGATACTTACAAGCAAGTCAGATAATACCGAATTTGATTTGACCACTAAAGTTAAGTCATTGCTTGGATCAATCAGGGTTCCCGAAGATTTTGACTATAAAACAGACCTGGCAGATCAATTATCAAAAAAACATCTAAATGACTGACCTATTCATTGACACTGACGTAATTATTGATTTTATAATTGATCGTCAACCATTTTCAAGAGAGGCAGCAAAGGTATTTACCCTTATTGATCATAAAAAGGTAAAAGGATACACCTCTGCCCTTTGCTATAGTAACCTCTATTACGTACTTTCTAAGTACGCTCCTCACAAGAAGGTAATTACAATGCTTAACGGGCTTTCTGAATTAGTGGGCATCTTAAAAGTAGATGATGATATCATAAAGGCTTCTCTTGCTTCTGACTTCAAGGATTTTGAGGATGCCATTCAGTATTACACTGCCCAGGAATATAAAAGGATTGATGTAATTATAACCAGGAACATCAAAGACTATAAAAAGTCTGCCCTACCCGTAATGACACCTGAAACATTCATGAAAACGTATGAACAAACCGCCAGTAGCTAACAAGCTTAACTCCCACTTTTTTTGTAACTTGATCTGTAATAAAAAAACCCGGTTTCTTGTACCGTACTTCATTTAGCCAACCGTCAGACTGTGCAAAAACCTCTCCCCATTGTTCATAACCACAATAATTTTAAATTCATTTGGATCATGGATTCCTGCTTTCGCAGGAATGATATGTAATCTGACTTTTGAGACAGCCCCTTGCTTTATAATACACCACCTCATTACTATTTCCCTGACTGATAACTTGAGTTTCCTCTCTCTCAGGCCTCGCCTTCAACCGATTCAGGTAACAGATGCCTTAATATCATACCTTCACCACGTATAGTATAGGCGCCAAGCGCTTCAAAAGCGCCAGGCGCCTTACGCCTTATCAACTTGCTGTCCGCCAGTCAGGGCCACGTGCATTAACATGTGGTATTCGCCATCGGGCCGAAAACTGTTTATGGAAATTTTTATTACATTTATACAAGCAACTTAACCACTAAAATCAACCAAAACATCCCAATGGCACATACCACCGTCCGTTGGCAAATATTTAACAACTGTCATTGAATAAATAGAATTGAATTTAACATTAACTAAAAATTAAGTATCATGAAAAAACTAGCTTACATTTCAGGAGTTATGACTTCTATGATCGCATTATTAGGAATGCTTTTTAAAATTCAGCATTGGCCCGGAGCCAGCATATTACTAACAATAGGTATTGCAGGATTCGCACTGATTTTCATACCATCTTATGCAAAATATAATTACGATAAAGAATAAAAATCCGAGAAGAACAAAAATAACCGCCAGCTATGTATTCCGGTTTTGACACGGATTTTGCAGCCTGACACACCATCTGTCGCCAGGCAAAATCAGCGCCAAAACCTGTTTGCGGGTGGCCTCCAACCCCCGGGTTGCGTACGCCTTCGTCGTATTTACCCGGGGCTATTATATTTCGCACCTACGGGGCTTGCTTTTCCATAACCCGTCGCCATCTCCTAAATCCAGGCGATTACTACAAAGATGTACCTTTACATCAGGCAACTATTAAACCGGCCAGGGGCACATTGCTGTAACAACATGCGGTATAGCCAATGCCGCGTTTTCATAGCAGGGCAGGTTTTAATCATAACAGAATTATTTAAAAGTTTAAATAATTCATAGTACATAATTTCTTATTTTTGATGACGCTGCCGACCGGAAGGGAGGTTTAGTTCAACAAAAAATAAAGCGATTGTGACAATTTAAGATAGTATAGTAAAAGGAGAAATGCCACAGAAAATAACCGACAAAAATGAAAACTAGTGAATCCCCGGGTTTCAGGACCCTGATAACTTTAATTCCCTTTCTAATTTTATTGTCACCGGGTTGCCAGCTCACCAGAGGCCATCATGCGGTGCTGAGCAAAAAGGTGAACCCTCATTATTTTATTTATGAAGATAAATCTATTATTTTCATTCCATTCATCCATTTTGGTCAAAAAGAATTCTATGATAATTTACGGGATTCAATCATTGACTGGAAAAAAGATGGTTACACAATATTTTATGAGCAGGTCACCAGCGGCCAGGTTCATTTGGGTTTAGACAGTACTTCGTATGATAGGTTGATCAGGAAATTCAGAAGGATCAACAGAGATGGTGTCGGCACTGCAGAAGATTATGAGGCAGAAGCTCAGCAAGTATTCAAAAAAGGTATTGCGCAACCGGATTATATAGATTTGGGAATAGACAGCACCGATATTCATGCGGATATAACATTCCTTGAGTTAGTAAACAAAATTGAAGAACTGTACGGCGAAATAAAACTTGATAGTTGTGATTACGCCACCCCCCTGGACTCTACTTATACCTGTTCTAAGGGACTAAAGATGAAAAAATTAGATCCCATCTATGTAGATTATCGCAATGCGGTGGTTGTAGAAAAGATTGTTAACTCAGAACTGAATAAGATTGTGGTCATATTTGGGATAGCCCATAAAAAAGGAATTAAGAAATTATTAAAAGAGAAAGAATCTGCCAGCAAGAAACAACCTCAGTAAAAAGGGTTTTGTATAAAATAGCAGGTTGCATAAAACAGGATGAATTTGTAACTTAAAATAAAGAATGCCAGCCGGTTTTGCAGTTGATTCATGGTTTGCAGGACCGGTTTTTCTCATAACTTTATGACAAAACCACAAGATAAGATACTGGTTATTAGTATCTTTAATTCAATAAATGTTGTTATCATGGAAAAATCACCAACCCGTGAGGATGCCTGGGTCCTTTTCAAAAAATATAACGAATCCGGGAGCCTTACCAAACATGCACTTGCTGTTGAGGGGGTCATGCGTTACATGGCCGGAAAATATAATGAAGACGAAGACCTTTGGGGCATCATCGGACTGATTCACGACCTGGATTATGAAAAATATCCCGACCAGCACTGCCGGAAAACTGAAGAGATACTCCGTGAAGAAAACTGGCCCGAATCTCACATACGTGCCGTTTTAAGTCATGGCTGGGGCATTGTTACAGACGTAAAACCTGAATCCCTGATGGAAAAAGTTTTATTTACCATTGATGAACTTACCGGACTTGTGGTCACCAGTGCCCTGGTGAGGCCTTCAAAATCCGTGCTCGATATGAGTGCCAAATCGGTAAAGAAAAAATGGAAAGACAAACGGTTTGCTGCCGGAGTGAACCGGGAGATTATTGAGAAGGGTGCTGAAATGCTGGGTATGGAACTCACCGAGATCATCACCGACACCATCATGGGCATGCGCGAGGTGGCTGATGATATCGGATTGCGGGGAACCCCGGTAAACACCTGACAGGGATGCCATCAATGCCGGCAGAAAAATCATTTGACCACCTTGCCATATTCAGGTTCTACGGGCCATTTGATGAGTTTTATCGATGCGAAAATTGCGGTAAAGTTTACTGGAAGGGCAGTCACTACCGGGAACTGGATGCCTGGTTAAAAAAAATCACCCGATCCATGTCTCAAAACCGGCATCACAACAAATGAAGACCTTTGTTATCGGCGATATTCACGGAGCATACAAGGCACTTTTGCAATGCTTGCAACGGTCAGGATTCAGAATGGATCGGGACAAACTGATCTGCCTTGGCGATGTATGTGACCGGGGGCCGGAGGTGGCCCGTGTCTTTGATACATTGCTGGAAATAAAAAACCTCATCTATATTCTTGGCAATCATGATCATTGGGCCGGGGAATGGTCTGATACAGGGCAGATAGAGGAAACCTGGTATTTTCAGGGTGGTATAAAAACCATAGCCGGTTATCCTGATGGAATGCCACCGAGCCATCACAGACTTATTAAAAATGCACATGATTATTATTTACGGGATAATAAATTGTTCGTACATGGGGGGATACTGCTTAACCGGCCATTGGAAAAACAGGATAAGGATATTTTCATCTGGGACCGCAGTCTGGTTTCCGAGGCCTTGTCGCGATGGTCCGGCGGCATCACCGATCCCCTGACTTCCTATAGCAGCATTTTTGTTGGCCACACACCAACCATCAATTCAGGTTCAGACAAACCGATCCACGCTTGTGAAGTTTGGTTAATGGACACGGGGGCCGGATGGGGTGGTAAATTAAGCATGATGAATACAGAGACATTTGAGATATTCCAGAGTGATCCGGTTTTAGAATTATATGACCAGACAATTATTAGTCAATAGTAAATCATTGGAACACCAGCGAAGCGAATTACGAACAGATTTCAGAGGAGCGAATTTCCAGAAGCTTCGTTCCATAATCATAATATTGAGGATGTCCGGGATCGGACATTAATAAATATTTTAAGACCCGTATATCCGCTTCCGGACCGGAGCATGAGGTTTCTGTTCAAGCAAAACCACACATGGAGCAAAAAGTTCAGGACTCCAGTCCCCTCCTTCCTGATGATCTCATTTCAACAGGCTTGCAGGAACCTGGCGGCACTTTTAGTCGCGGGAATGATGGATGGGAAAAAACCGTGTATGCCGCAGAAATACTGAATGATCATTATGCACGGAACCTCACGATGGCATCAGATGGCAACATCTGTTTTACAGGCTCTGTGAATGGCATTTATGGGATACACCGGACTGAATACAGTCAGGGCAAACTGCAAATACCTGAACTTCTGCCGGCGGAGATACATTATCTTGATTCCTATTATTAACTCTATATATCCAGGCATACCTTGAGTATTTATCAGAAACCCTGGCAATAAAATGTCAGGGTTTCTTCATGTTGTGTGCCAGGGTTGATTTATCGCAGTCCCCTTTTCTTTAACAATGGTATTATATCTGGCTTGCTGCCGCGAAACCTCAGGTACAATTCCATGGGATCTTCGGTGCCCCCCTTTTCAAGAATATTTTTTCTGAACGATGCCGCCGTGGTCTGATCGAAGATATCACCTGTTGCTTTAAATGCCTCAAAAGCATCGGCATCGAGTACTTCTGCCCAGATATAACTATAATATCCTGCTGAATACCCCCCTGCAAAGATATGACTGAAATAGGGACTTCTGTATCGAACAACAATTTCAGGAATCAATCCGGCATGATCCATAGAGATCTTTTCAAATTCATTCACTCCCATATCAGTCGGTTCTTCCAGGGCATGCCAGTCCATATCAAGAAAGGCGGCAGAAAGGTATTCAACTATAATGAATCCCTGGTTAAAATGACTGCTCTTCTGAAGTTTTTCAACCAATTCATCAGGAATAGCTTCACCGGTTTCAAAGTGCTTTCCATAACTCCTGATCACCTCCGGGGAGGCGGCCCAATTTTCCATGATCTGTGATGGCAGTTCAACAAAGTCTCTGGAGACACTGGTTCCTGAGAGTCCCTGGTAGGTACATTTTGATAGCAGGCCGTGGAGGGCATGTCCGAATTCATGGTACATGGTGCTCACTTCCTCAAAACTGAGCAATGCAGGATCATCACCTGAAGGAGAAGTGAAATTAAAAACCGTTGTAATGACCGGAGTCACAGTTTCACCATCCTTAACATATTGTTTCCTGTAACTGCTCATCCAGGCCCCTCCTCTTTTGCTGGCTCTTGGATGGAAGTCCATATAGAGGATGCCCACATGGGATCCGTCTGCTTCCAGGACCTCAAAGGCCTGGGCATCTTCATGTGGTTTGGGCAGGTTTTCGAGCACCCTGACCTTCAGTCCGTATAACTTATTAACCACCTCAAAAAGGCCGTTACGAACGGTTTCCAGCTCGAAATAAGGCCGGATACTTTCCTCATCAAGGTCGTATTTTTCTTTCCTCAGCTTTTCAGAATAATACCACCAGTCCCATGGCTCCAGTTTAAACCCGCCTTCCCCGGCATCGATCATTTTTTGAAGATCAACAGCTTCAGTCCTGGCAACCGGTAGTGCCGCATCCATGATCTCATTCATAAAGCTGTACACTGTTTCAGGCGTTTTTGCCATGTTGTTATCGAGTATGTAACCGGCATGGCTTTTATATCCCAGCAGGTGCGCTTTTTCCACTCTGAGGTTGACTATTTCTGCTACAATATCCTTATTGTCATTCTCATTCTGATTATCCCCCCTGTTGATATAGCCCTTGAATATTTTTTCTCTCAGCGTGCGGTTGTCAGCATATTGCAGAAAAGGGATCAGGCTGGGTTTATGTAAGGTAAACGCCCAGGCAGGTTTGCCTTCCCCGGTTTCCTTATATGCCGAATTAATAACCACCTCAGGAAGTCCCGCGAGGCCGGCTTCGTTTTCAATGACCATTTCGAATTCATTGGTTTCGGCAAGTACATTCTCTCCAAATTGCAGGGAGAGTAATGAAAGTTTCTTATTGATCTCCCTGATCTTTTCCTGGTCTTCAGGCGACAGGTTGGCTCCTCCGCGGACAAAAGTTTTATGTGTTTCCTCAAGAAGGCGGTTTTGTTCCGGGGTCAGGTCCAGGTCATCTTTCTGTCCATAAACAGCTTTTACCTTTGCGAACAGATCAGGATTCAGTCTGATGTTATCACTGTGCTGTGAGATAAGGGGAGAAATTTCTTTCGCCACAGCCTGTAATTCCTCATTAGTATTACACGACATCATGTTATTAAAGACTGCATTCACCTTTTTGAGCAAGGTTCCGCTTTCATCCAGTGCGGCAAAAGTATTCTCAAAACTTGCAGGCTTCTGGTTGTTAATAATGGCATCCACTTCCATCTCCTGGTTTTTGATACCCTGCTTAAATGCGGGCAGGAAATGTTCGGTTTCAATCAGGTCAAAAGGCGGCACCCCAAAAGGTGTATCATACTCACTGTAAAAAGGATTTCCCTCGTTCATTCCGGAATCTTTGGTGGTGTTGCACCCTGAGAAAAGGGCAACAGTTAAAAGTAAATAAATTAGTTTGTTCATAGCAGGTAATTATTGGTTTGGATTTTCAATTTATAAATGTATCTTTTTCCTAAACCGGTCCTGAATATTAAATGATATTATAAAACAGTTTTATGTAAAAAGTCTAAGGGTCACAGAGCCAAAAGCTAATAAACTTATTTCAGGACAAGACACTTTTCGACTTTTCTATTCTTGAGCCCTTGGCCTCTCTCACAATTCCCTGATCTTGATATTCCTGAACCACACATCATCACCATGATCCTGAAGTCCGATATAGCCTTCTTCGGCCGTATTGATAAAGTTAGGCCAGTCCCTGAATTTAGAGTTTGCACACATTTCTTTCCAGTCGTCGGTCCAGAGGTGGTATTCAAGTACATTTTCGCCATTCATGGAGTGCACAACTGTACCCCTGTAAACGATTATTGAAACCTGGTTCCATTCACCGGCAGGCCTGGCATTCTGAGGGACCGCCGGTATCAGATCATACAGGGCCCCTGCCTGTCTGTTCCCGTTTTTACCCAGTTTAGCATCAGGATGCCTTTGGTTATCAAGGATTTGCATCTCAGGTGATGATTTATAGATTGGATCGCCGGGCACTTCCCTGGCCAGGTAAAAGATTCCACTGTTTCCGCCTTCAGACACTTTCCATTCCAGGGACAATTCAAAATTCGCATATTTCTTTTTGGTGATTATATCACCCCCACTGCCTCCGGCTTCTCCCCTGCTGGAACCTTGCACCTTAAGAGTGCCATTTTCGATTACCCATCCTGTGTCCGGAAATTCATCTTTTCCATAAGCCCGGAAATTTTCTGTTGATGTTCCATCGAACAGGATAGTCCAGTCTTCACCGGCTGTTGCCGTTACACTTTTTTTTGACGAACCACATGAAACTGTGAGCAGTATCAATGAGGTCAAAAAGATCAGATTACGTAAATTTCTCATATTCCTTTAGTTTTAGATTAATAACTGGGATTGACCTATTCCGGCATTTCAGGAAGATTCCATCCATCCCTGTAAGTATGCCTGATCAATTCCCGGGAAAATGCTCTGGCATTAAGGGGCTCGGTCCATTTTTTATTAAAGGTAGGATGTCCGTCATGTATCCTGAAGTCATCTTCAATGCAGATCTTCACGGTTTCTGAATCGCTGATATTGGTGAACCTCATGTTCGGGCCATCCCAACGCAATTCCTTATTAAGACCTTGCAGCCTTACAGCCAGCACTCCCATGACCACCATTTCGTTAAAAGGTCCTGCTTCACTGAATGGAGAGGCAGTTTCTACACGGTCTTTTGGATTTTCCTTACAGGCCCTGACCCAGTCCATCTCGTGGCTGGCTTCCACGCGGCGCACTTTTTTCGGTGCATCAGGAATCCGGCCCGACAGCAACCATGGATCTTTTCCATAACAACCACAGATCAGTTTATCCTTTGCACCATGGAATATGACACCGCCACCGGCATCATTCATATTTCTACCCTCCGGCCAGGCTTCGGGCTTTCTGGGTTGTAATCCTCCATCATACCAGGTAACCTCAACTTCAGGTAAATTGATCTTCATATCCGACAGTTTTTCTCTCTGAGGGAAAGTCAGTGTTACCATCTCAGCATTTGGAGCACAATCTGTAAGCAGGAGGGTTGAACTGCCCTGGGCCTTAGTGGGATACCTGAGTTTCAATCCGACAAAAACCGGGTGCAGTATATGGCATGCCATATCACCAAGGGCGCCCGTACCGAAATCCCACCATCCGCGCCAGTTCCATGGGTGATATATTGCATTATAGGGACGGACATTGGCCGGACCGATAAAAAGATCCCAATCCAGTGTATCCGGCACGGTCATTTCTTCTTTTGGCCGGTTCAATCCCTGCGGCCAGATAGGCCGGTCTGTAAATGCTTCCACTTTCGTTACATCTCCAATCTCTCCATTCCAGAGCCATTCCCGAACCAGGTTGACACCTTCCCCCGATGAACCCTGGTTGCCCATACTTGTGGCAACATTGTGCTTTTCAGCAAGTTTGGTCAGAAGGCGTGATTCATATACCGAATGGGTTAATGGTTTTTGTAAGTACACATGCTTGTCCATAGCAATTGCCCGGGCAGCAGTGATGCCATGGGTATGATCTGCTGTAGCAATTACAACGGCATCAATCTTTTTTCCCATTTCATCATACATCTTCCTGAAGTCTTTATATTTTTTGGCTTTTGGGTAATAATCAAAGACCCGGCCGGCATATTTAAAGTCCACATCGCAAAGTGCAACAATATTCTGGTCCTTGATGTTTTTGAGGTTGCCAAACCCCATACCACCCACGCCAATTCCCGCAATATTCAGTTTATCGCTGGGAGGAGTATGGCCTAGTCCGCTCACTACAAAGGAAGGTACAATGGTGAGGCCTGCCGATGCAAGGGCGGTTTTACCCATGAAATTACGTCGTGAAATTCCCGGGTTTTCTTTTTCTTCAGTCATGATAGAAAGTTTTAATTTTATGATGTAAGAAGTGTTTTCATTGTGCATAACATTGGAGGGTCTAATTTAATAAATTATCAGTAGTGTCCGTTAATAATTCAGGAATATGAAAGGAAAAAATCATATATTTCAATTATTTTTATGCAAGAGATATGAAGCAATCCACGATCAATAGACATGTATGATCGCCTGCCTTTATCCCGGACAATCAAAACAGGAAATTTCAGGAAACTAAATTACTTTCCGAAATATTCCATTCTGCTTTTTCTTGTCATTTTTACCGGGTTATTTTTTTATTATTCCTATCATAACATCCTGTTTTTCAGGCCACAGGGCCTGCATCAGTGGCGGCAGAGCGACTGCCTTTCACTCACTTACAACTATTTCCATAATGGGAATAATTTCTTCAAACCGTCTATACATAACCTGGCGGGAGACGGCTCCGGAAGGACCGCTACGGATTTTCCCCTGATATATTTTCTGGTGGCTCAGTTATGGAAAATCTTTGGTGCCAAAGAATACCTGTATAGACTGGTAGTGATGCTGATCATGTTTACAGGCCTGGCCATGCTGTTTAAAACCGCCGAACAGCTGTTAAAAGACAGCATTTGGGCCATGTTACTTGTTCTGGTTCTGTTTTCATCGCCCACTCTTGTGTTTTATACAAATAACTTCCTGATGGATATTCCAGCATTGGGACTGATCTTTGTGGCCTGGTATTTTGTTTACAAATTTCTTTCCACTCAACGGAATATCAATATATATTTAGCCCTTTTGTTTTTCCTTATTGCCGGCTTGCTGAAAATATCCGCCCTGTTAAGCTTCATTGCCTTCTTTATCATTTACCTGTATGATCTTCTCTGCAAAAAGGATGGATCTGCCACAAAATTGTTTCCCCGTGGAAAAAACTATCTCATTCCTTTCTTATCAGTTTTTTTTCTTATCGCTTTCTGGTATGTTTACGCCCATATCTACAACCAGTATAACAACAAGGGATATTTCCTGATAGGGATCCTGCCGGTATGGGATGTGTCAGAAGACACTTTTGCCAGGATGATGGATGCCATAAGATACCATATCAGGGACGACTACTTTCATCCCCGCCTGAGCCTGGTACTGGTTTTATGCTGGCTAACCATTGTAACTTTTTACAAGAGAATAAACCGTTTACTTATTGCAATGGTCCTGCTCACAAGCTTCGGAATGACTCTCTATCTGATATTGTTTTTCCAGGCCCTTGAAAGTCACGATTATTATACCATCAACCTGATGGTGTTGGTTCCAATGGTGATCCTCACATTTCTGTTACTGATTAAAGAACAGATCCCTGTAGTATTTGGATCCATCTACACCAAGATAATTGTTTCAGGCCTGCTTCTGTTTTGTTTTGGCTTTGCCAATACCCGGATGGGATACAGGTATAGTGACCATGGATGGGAGAATGAGAACAGAACAAAATACACTTACGCATTTGAGACGATTGAGCCCTACCTCGAATCCATCGGCATTAAAAAGGAGGACACCGTTATCTGTTATCCCGATCCCAGCATTAATATTACCCTGTACCTTATGAACCGTAAAGGCTGGACCAGCTTTAATCTGCATGAGGATCCGGAGGTTGTAGCCGAAAAAATTCAGCAGGGGGCAAAATACCTGATAAGCTACGAAAAGGAAGGAACTGACCTTGATATCTTTAAAACTTTCCTCGGGCCAAAAACAGGACGCTATAAAAATGTGACCATTTATTCACTGAAACATGCTGGAACAGATTAGAAAGCAGGTGGTTTTGACAGCATCATGAGAATCTGCAACCTCAGCCTCAGCCTGAACCTTTATCCCTCTATTCCATTATTTCAATTCCTAAAACCCCATCTTCCTGATATACTCCAGACTGATTTTCGCACTTTCCAGGGGCGGATAATCCCTGCAGGTATCCTGCTCCACAAAATAATACTTCATTCCGGCCTGCTTTTGCAGTGAAAATATTCTCTCAAAATCCAGGATTCCGTTCCCAATCTCGGTTTCATATTGTTCTCCCTCAGCCATCATGTCTTTCACATGCCATAATTCAAAACGTCCGGGCGCTTTCTTAAAATAGTCCCAGGGATCAATGCCTGCTTTTTTGATCCAATACAGGTCCAGTTGCATGCACACCAGGCCGGGATCGGTTCCGTCAAGCAAAATATCATAAGGAATGATCCCGTCAATTTTCTTAAATTCCCCGGCATGATTATGGAAACCGAACCGAATGTCATTTTTCCTAAAAATCTCACCAAATTTATTATAGGCTTCCGCCCCTTTTTTAAATGCATCCAGGCTGCTTGTATCCATGGAAGGTTTAATGACATATTCTAAACCGGCTTCGGCGGCATCGGAGGCGGTTTTTTCAAGGTTCTCATGGTTCACGGCATTGTGGCTGCTGATCAGTTTCATACCGGATGATTCCACAGCTGCTTTGAATTTTGCAGGAGCCATACCATAGAACCTGCCATTGGAATAACTGGCCGCTTCAACCACTTCATAACCCATCTTTGCGATGGACTCAAGGGTGCCTTCCGGATCCTTGTTCATATCGTCACGTACGGTATAAAGGATCAATCCATAGGGTGCACTCTTCGGGATGGAACAAGAACTCAGAGGAAGTATCATACTGCCAGCTGCCACGGCAGTGGTGGTTTTAATAAAATCTCTTCTTGAAGTCATGATGGTATTATTGTTTTTTTCAGAATGGATCTAAGGTTTCATCTCCATAAATGTAGCCATATTTATTAAAAACAAAAGAACAACACAGCCCTGAATTATTTCATCCCCCGATAATATTGACGCGCCTCATGTGTTGTAAAACATATTTTTAGTACTTTTAGTTTTCCTGTCCTTTAAATTAACAAAATTAGTTATGGAACATTCTGAACAACAGGGATCGGGTCACATCCGGGCGCTGGACGGACAATACGGGCTTGATTATCTGAAACTTAAAAATATCAATAATGTTTACTGGAACCTGACAACTGCCGGACTGTATGAGCAGATCATCAGAAGGAGGGAAGGATTATTAGGACATCTTGGGCCGGTAATAGTCAGGACCGGGGCCTATACCGGTCGCTCCCCAAATGATAAGTTCATTGTTAAAGAGCCCGGAACAGAAAAAAAGATCTGGTGGGGCGATGTCAACCGGCCATTTGAAGAGAGTGAATTTACACACATCTGGTCGCGGCTTCAGGCTTACCTGCAGGGGGACGATATATTTGTGCAGGATGTATTTGTAGGAACGGATAAAAAGAACCGGATCCCACTCAGGATCATTACTGAATATGCGTGGCATTCACTGTTTGCACGTAACATGTTTGTACGCATTACCGACCCTGAAGAACTTCGACACCACGTTCCGGAATACACCATTATTGACCTTCCCAAATTCCATGCTGTTCCCGAACTTGACGGAACCAATTCAGAAGCGTTTATTCTCGTAAATCTCACAAAAAAACTGATCCTGATCGGGGGCACAAGCTATGCGGGAGAAATAAAGAAATCTGCTTTCAGCCTCATGAACTTTCTGCTTCCCGACAAAGGGATCTTACCGATGCATTGCAGTGCCAATATAGGGAAAAAAGGAGACACCGCTTTATTCTTTGGCTTATCCGGAACAGGGAAAACCACTCTTTCTGCCGATTCTGAGCGTGCTTTAATTGGCGATGACGAACATGGATGGACCGATTCAGGAGTCTTTAACTTTGAAGGAGGATGTTACGCCAAAGTCATCAGGTTATCCGACGAAGCAGAGCCGGAGATATTTTCCACAACCCGCAGGTTTGGAACCATTCTGGAAAATGTAGCCATCGATTCCTACTCGCGAAAACCAGATCTGGACGATGCCTCTTTCACTGAAAACACACGTGCCTCCTATCCGATCACGCATCTCGATAACATTGTTGAATCAGGATCCGGCGGGCATCCCAATAATGTCATTTTCTTAACGGCAGATGCTTTTGGTGTTCTTCCTCCCATCTCAAAACTGACACCTGGCCAGGCCATGTATCATTTCCTTCTGGGATACACGGCTAAAGTTGCCGGTACTGAACGGGGCATTACAGAACCACAGGCCACCTTCAGCACCTGTTTTGGTGCGCCGTTTATGCCACAGCATCCCGGTGTGTACGCCAAACTTCTGGGAGAAAAGCTCCACAAGCACCAGGCCTCCACCTGGCTTGTAAATACAGGATGGACCGGTGGGCCTTTCGGTGAGGGAGAACGCATTTCCATTAAATACACCAGGGCCCTGCTGAATGCAGCCCTTGATGGTAAGCTGGATGAAGTGGAGTTTGAATCAGATCCGGTATTTAACCTGAACGTGCCAAATACCTGTCCGGGAGTGCCATCAGAGATCCTGATGCCTGAAAATACATGGAAGGATAAAAAGGCCTATCAGGAAAAAGCAAAACACCTGGCCGCAATGTTTACAGCCCAATTTAAGGAATATGAGGAATTCGTTTCAGAGGAGGTTGTTAAATCCGGCCCGGGTAAGTAAATATGTGAGAAAACCCGGTATTGCATCCCGGGATGTATGAAAGCCGCTAAGCACTTTGAAAGCGCTAAGCGGCTGAACCCCCTGGCAAGCCGGGTGGCTGGGTTTGTAACAAACCAACGGCACAATATTCCATTATTCAATCCATCCCCTGGAACAAACCATTGAAGAAGAGCTTATAGGAGGCCTGTGTAGATGCGCGGAACATCGGACTGAAACCATACACTACCAATTGCCCCTTTCCTTTTTTTAACCAGACCACTGCTGAGGTTCTCCCCAGCAGTTCAGGGTTTTCGGCATAACCGCTCATAAGAATATCCTTTTCGGGAAAAGAAGCGATAACCCTCCGGTCCATGTCAAAGCGGGGTACCGATGTGGCAAAAACCGGTCGTCCACGTGAGAACACGGAAATTTCTCCTGGTAAACCAAGAGTCAGCGGATGATCCCGGATCAATTGCACTTTCAGTAAAGCTCCGGCCACATATAATCCACGGTTCCTCAGGTTGGCAGACTGATCTCTGAAAGGAAGCTGAAAGTTTTCTTTGGAGCTGCCATTATCGATGGTCAGTTTGCCCTGAAAAATAGCGGTGGATCCGCCCCAGGAAAGGATGATCCCGCCATCATTCATAAAAGCCATCAGATTTTCCAGTCCCTGTTTCTCCATGCCTTTAACATATTCCGGGGCGTAACTGCTCATATTATAGGCTCCTTCGGAACCATATCCACCGGTCATCAGGCGGGACTTTGAGTTATCGGGGAATACAATTACATCAAAACCATTCACGAGATCAGATTCCTTTAATTCATGAGGGCGAACCACTGTAAACGGGATCCTGTATGTATCCAGCACATAGCGCGTCCACCCGGCATCCATATCGTGGTAATAGGTCTCTACCAGGGCAATCTTCGGGATACTAACCGGAGCGGCTTCCGGCAGGGGTCCTTCGGTCAGGTAAACCGGAGAAAAAACAAGGTTCTTTTCAATCTCATCCCAGCCAGCAGCGGTGCGTTTTGAGTTTTCAACAATAAAACTTCCCTTTCTCAGCAGGTGGCCACCTGATTGAACGTCAGCTGTCAGCCGCCGGACCGTCATGTCTTTGTTCATGGCGATGAAGGCAGCCTTAAAGCTTTGGTTATAATTCACCGGATAGATGGCTGCAATGAAAGATTCAGGCCTGGCGGCCTTCATGGTCAGCATCCCCTCATGAAGGTTTATTGCAGTCTCCAGATTTGGATCCCGTTCGGTGATCTCAAAAGAAGATACCTGCCGGTGCAGGGGAAGAGACCATGTGGTTATATCATATGGACGCATCACCTCTCCGCCTGGTCTGAAGTGACGAACCGGATATTCCTGCTTTTCAAGTATTTCCTTAATAAGGGCTCTGTAAGGCTGAGCCAGGGGTACGACAAAATCCCCCTCCTGAAATGGTTTCCCATCCACAAGCATGTCTTTGGTCATTGTGTAAACATTTATGCCATGGTCTTTTAACAGATTGATCAGGTCGATCATTTCACCCTTGTCATATTGTTTCCGGGGAATGATATAATAACAGGGCGCTTCGGTTTGTCCCTTTTTTACTTCCCGTTTACACATATCATTCCTGAATAACAGGATGCGTTCTTTATACAGTGAGGCTGTTTTTATTATAGACTTTGTGGACGCAATCTCATACTTAACAATATCGCTCAGATGCCACCATCCTCCTTTCCATGGCAGTGGCATACTGTTACTTTTTTTGTAATCTGCAAGTCCTTTGCCTCCTGCAGAAAGTTCATTAGGCTCAACGTATATCGGGGTTGCTTCCCGGGCACTGGCCGCTTCGGTCAGAAATGAAATGACGTTGTTCCAGAGACAGGTTTCGGTTGATCCCGGCCAGTACAGATCAAAAATATACCGCTGGGTAACCCCCTCCAGTCCGGCGTTAGTCATATCATTCATCATGTTCTGTCCGAAAATACCCACCCATGTCCACATTCCGGCATCAATATTCTGGGCAATAGGATCATGACTGGGCGGCACGAAATAACGGACGCCTGTACTTCCCATCTGATGTTTCTCAACCATTACCTGTGGCAGCCAGGTATGCGTAAAGATCCTGGAAATTGCACGTGTGTCCTCCTGAGACAGAATGACAAAATCACGGTTATTATCGTGACCAACATATTTATGATATACACGGGGCAGGGAGGCTCCTTCATATCCGGTTCCCCTGTATTTTTTGTAATTGTTTACTACAAAATCCATTCCGTCGGGGTTATGATTGGGAACCATCATATAGACTACATCTTTCAGTTTTTCACTGACAGAGGGATCTTTCGCCGTGACCAGGTTGTATGCGATCAGTGGCACCGACTGGGACGGGCCAACCTCTGTAGAGTGCATGGACAGGGTGGCCACCACAAATACCCGGCCCTCTTTTGATAAGCGGCTTCGCTCAGCCTCTGACAGATCAGGATTCAGCGCCAGTTGGTGATTGATCTTCTTTAAATTCTCCAGGTTGGCAATATTCGCCGGATCTGATAAGAAAAGCAGATACATGGGTTTCCCCATTGGTGATTTCCCGATCTCTTCAAGTTTTACCATTGGCGATTCTGCATCCAGCTTCTTCAAATACTCAATCAATTGTTCATAGTCGAACAACTGGCGGTCGGTTCCCGGGCGAAATCCAAAGAAATCATCAGGAGATGTAAATTCCTGTGCATTAATGAAAGGGCCGGCAAATAAAAAGAAAACCATAAACTGTGTCAGGATCCAACCTGGAATTCCGGATTTTTTCATAACAAAAAGCTTTAAATTGTTTTAAAAGGCTTACTGAACAATACAATACAAATCAGGAGAGACCACATTAAAAGCACATTCAATTGTGGCCGCTGCAAATTCTGACTTCAGGCAGGCTTTCCGGATTGACCTAAAGTTCCAGGATCATTATATTCCGCCAGCGCACCTTTATTCCTCCTCCGTCGTGGATTTGAAGGGCAAGCACTCCTGTGCTTTCACCAATCTTTGAATCCTCAAGCTCTACCATGTGCTCTCCATTGAGCCAGGTATTCACAACAGCACCTTCAACTCTGATCCTCATTTCATTCCACTCACCCATTTTCAGGACATGTTCTTTTTCTTCCGGGATCTGCACCAGCCAGCCGCGGCCATATGACTCGTAGATACCACCTGTATCGCGCCCCGGCGGAGCCACCTCAACCTGCCATCCGCTGATTTTTATACCATCCAATGAAGACCTGAAAAACACTCCACTGTTGCCATCCGACTCCTGTTTAAATTCCAGGGTCAACTCAAAATCCCCGAATACTTTTTCAGTCGCCAGGTATCCATAGGCCTGGTCCGGTCCGCTTTCACAAACCAGGTCGCCCGAGTCAACATACCAAAATTCTGTGCCATGTATTTTCCAACCTGAAAGATCGTTTCCGTTGAATAACGACACCGCTTCCTTATTTGAATTCCCGGGTCCCTGCTGGCACGATAAAAGAACCATACTGATAATACTGAAAGAAAGGGATTTGAAAAACATAGTATACCTCATGACAGTCTCCTGATAATTTAATTTCTGATGATAGAACAGGCTATAAGAAATCCGTAAGAACATTATAATTCTTTTATCCTGATATTCCGGAACCACACTTTATTACCATGATCCTGCAGCCCGATAAAACCGGATTTGGCTCTCCCATATTCCGGATAATCTGCCCATTTACTTTCCTGCACCTTTTTGTTCCATTCCTCTGTCCATAATTCATAGGCCACTACCAGAGACCCGTTCAAATAGTGGCTGATCTTTGCACCCTGAACAACGATCCGGGAAGTGTTCCATTCACCGGCAGGTTTTATTTTTGGATTTTCCGGCGGATGTAAGCCGTAATTTGCACCAGTAGTCTGCCAGTTTTCAAGAGGTTCCGGAAAGCCCAGGTCGTCAACAATCTGATATTCGGGACCTGTAGCATATACAGTTGGATGATCTTCTTCAAGGACTCTGAAAAAAATGCCACTGTTTCCTCCCGGGGAGATTTTCCACTCGAGTCTGAGTTCAAAATCCCGGTACATCTTTTCAGTAACGACATCCCCACCCAGATCGCCACCCTTACCCAGGGCCATCATGGTGCCATCCTCTACGATCCAGCCATTATTGACTGTTTCTTCCTTAAAGCTCCTCCACCCGGAAAAGGAGGTCCCGTCAAAAAGCAATTGCCAGCCATCTTCTTTTTCCTGATCAGATAAGCTGTTGGGATCTGTTTGTTTGACCGGTGTTTCAGGCGCCCCTTGCCCTGCCTCTGTTTCCGTATCCTGTTTCTTATGGGCACAATCCACAAGTAAGACACATCCGAAAAACACTATAATAAACGCTGCAAGAATGTTCTTGATCTTCATAAAACCAATGGATTAGTGGTTAAAGGGAAAGGGTTGATACCGACATATAAGCTGCCGGGCTCTCTGGAATTCCTGATTGAATTAATAATAGGGGTCATTCAGTCTGTTGTACTTTAAGTTGGGGTTGGAACAGCACCATCGATTTATGGAATCTAATATAAGAATTAAATTGTCTGTCCTCTTATATTGAATGACATTTTTTCACGGTTATGTGCTGTCCCGTCCCATTTTTTTCCTATTTTACGGTAATGAAGCATGCCCGTTTAAATGCCAGCTTCATGTTTCGGTAAACACGATTTAATGTTGGAATCCGTACCAGAAATAGCACTGATCTTTGTTGGTTTTGTGATCATACTGTTTGCATCTCACAGGATTGCAGGTTTTATCAAATGGGCAAAACTCCCATTAATTACGGGCCTGTTGATCATGGGGATCATATGCGGGCCGGAGGTTCTTGGACTGATTAAGGAATCATCCATTCCACATCTCCAGTTCGTAAACTACATTGCTTTATCATTCATTGCATTTGCAGCCGGGACGGAACTGTATCTGACAGAACTGAGAAGCAGGATGCGATCTATCCGGTGGATGACCTTCGGGCAATTGATCGTTCCGTTTTTGCTTGGTTCCGTCGTGGTTTTCATTATTTCCGGATTCGGATTGTTTGGATTTATAACGGATATCAAGGGAAGGATTGCTGTTTCCATTCTTACAGGCACTATTTTTGTTGCCCGGTCGCCCGTATCGGCCATTGCCATCATAAACGAATTGCGCGCCAAGGGTCCTTTCACGCAGATGGTCATGGGTGTTACTGTTCTAACGGATGCCCTGGTGATCATTCTTTTTGCAATTACTTTCTCCATTGCCAACACATTATATACGGGTCAGAGTTATTCCCTCTCCCACATACTCATCATGTTACTGGCACTGGCCTGTTCATTTCTTTTAGGATATTTGCTTTTCCTTTTGCTGAAATGGATCCTCTTCCTGAAGCTAACCACCACTCTCAAAAGCCTGCTCATTTTGCTGGCAGGCTGGGGAGTTTATTTTTTATCACACGGGATGAGGCAGGTTACAGAATTTTGGTTTGAAACGGACTTTTATACCGAGCCTCTGTTGATATGCATCATAGCCAGCCTTCTGGTCACCAACTTTTCATCATACAGGAGGGAGTTTCAAAAAATCATTTCCGATATCGTACCACTGGTATATGTGGCTTTTTTTACCCTTGTTGGCGCTTCCATATCCCTGGAGGTTGTGATCCAAACCTGGACCATTGCCCTTTCACTGTTCTTTCTGCGTACTCTTACCATGTTTATCGGAGGATGGTTTGGAGGCACTTTGGCCGGAGATCCGCTGAATTTCAACCGCATAGCCTGGATGTCATTTGTAACCCAGGCAGGCATTTCCCTTGGTCTGATCACCGTCATCGTAGGGGAATTTCCGAACTGGGGAACAGAGCTCGGATCCATTCTGATCGCTGTAGTTGTCCTGAACCAGTTAGTTGGGCCTCCATTAATGAAGTGGGCCATTCATCTGGTGAAGGAAGACCATGTCAGGGGGATCCATAGGGACCATGACGGACCCATGCGTGCCTTGATTTTCGGATACGACCACCAGGCACTTGCATTGGCCCGGCAACTCCTCCAGCATGGCTGGGAAGCCACAATAAGCACCAGCAGGAAAAATATTCCCGACCATGGTAAGGAAAGCATCAGGATGGAGTACCATCCGGAAATTTCGCTGGAGTCCCTGAACAAGCTGGATGCTAAAAATGCAAATGCCATCATTGCCATGAAAACGGACGATGAAAATTTCCGGATCTGTGAGCTGGCTTTTGAACATTTTGGCACACCGGAGATTGTGGTCCGCCTGAACCAGCGTGAGAATATGAAAAAGTTTCACGACCTTGGTGTTCTGATTGTGGAACCCACTACAGCTATAGTAAGCCTGATGGATCACTTTGTGCGTTCTCCCGTTGCCACCTCCCTGGTCCTTGGGATGGAGGAAGACCAGGACACTGCCGACATTACCGTTGGCAACCCCGACCTGCACGGCATTGCCCTGAGAAACCTGCACCTGCCTTCTGACATCCTGATCCTGGCAACATACCGGCGCGGACACAACATAATCTCCACGGGATATACCAGGCTCAGGAAAGGCGACGTTTTAACCATTGTCGGTTCTGTTGAAAGTATTGAAAAAGTCAGATTAAGATTTGAATAATTACCTATTGATTTTCCATTATGGACACTAAAGTCGAAGCCAGATACTATAGTAAACTCCGGGATAATAAAGTACAGTGTTTGCTCTGCCCGCAAAGTTGCATCATCGGGCCGGACAAATCAGGATTGTGCCAGGTGCGCAGCAATATGAGCGGAACGCTTTATAGTGAAAATTATGGAATGGTTTCAGCAAAACATGTTGATCCGGTTGAGAAAAAACCTTTGTATCACTTCTATCCCGGAAGAGGTGTTTTTTCAATAGGTACCGTCGGCTGTAATATGCATTGCCTGTTTTGTCAGAATTGTGAAATTTCACAAACCAGCGTTTCCGAAGCCCGGTTCCTGAAATATATGACCCCCTCTGAGGTGGTGCGGGAGGCCCGGTCGCATCCCGAAAGCCTGGGAATTGCATACACCTACAATGAGCCCGGGGTCTGGTTCGAATACATCATGGAGGTGGCTGCAATGGCGAAAAAGGAGAATCTTAAGAATGTCATGGTGTCGAACGGCTATATCAGCGATAATCCTTTAAGGGAAATGCTGCAGGTTATGGATGCGTTTAATATTGACCTGAAAGGATTTACTGACGATTTCTACAAAACCCAAACATTCTCGTCACTGACACCCGTTAAAGAAACCATAAAAGAGATCCGTATTTCCGGCAAACATCTGGAAATTACCAATCTGGTGATCCCGGTGCTGAATGATGACCCGGATATCTTTGAAAATATGGTGTACTGGCTCGCCGAGGAGATTGGTCAGGACACAGTATTGCATCTTTCAAGATACTTTCCAAGTTTTAAAAAAACACTTCCGGCCACGCCGGTTAATAAACTCGAGGAGTTTTACCATACCGCAAGAAAGTACCTGTATTATGTATATATCGGGAACATAAGCGGGAAAAAACCAGGCCGGGACACCATCTGTCCAAAATGCAAAACAACGGTGATTGAAAGAAGCGGATACAGCACGAAAATCTTCAAACTGGATCCCGAGGGAAAATGTACGGTTTGCAATACTGCCATTATCTCCAATATTTAATGCCGCACTGAAAATCCTTTATAATTTGTTGCAGGAAGGACGGTCACCTGAATGCCATCCACACGGCCCCACGACGGCCCCTGGTTTATGGATATAACGAACCGGTCAAGCTGCTCCTCAGTGCCTGAAGCTTCAATATAAACAGAACCATCGTTTTCATTCCTGACAAAGCCGTTGATGTGAAACCGCCCGGCTTCCTTGATGGCGAAATAGCGGAATCCAACATTCTGGACCCTGCCACTAACACGTATAGACACACATTTATTCATGACAGGCAACTCCTTCCGAATATAGAAGAATATCTCTGGTAAGGGATCTCTTACCCTGATGAAAGGGTACTGAGCTTCTTCAGGGATTTATCCATGCCCGAGATCATGTCTTTCCTGACCTTCAGGCAATGCTTTTTCATGTCTGTTGATGTTTTTGCATCCGCAGGCATTTTCAGCCGGCCAATCAAATCATTACGAAGCCGAATGGTGTCCGTAATGATCTTCATTGCAGCTTTTGTGTTCTTCTCTTCATGTACCAGAATATAGGTAAAACAGTCGGAGACCACCTCATAGCACAGATCATTGATCTCCTTTTTCAGATTTCTTAAACTTG
>CAYOFK010000025.1:0-22844 GCA_964403185.1 uncultured Rikenellaceae bacterium
TCCTGAACATTTCAAGCATGCGATCCGTGACGACAAATCCTCCGGCCACATTCAGGGTGCCAAAGAGTACGGCCAGAACGCCAAGAATAAGATTCACGGAAAGTGAAGATATGTCGGCATGGCCCACAAGGATGATCCCTCCGATAATGATGACGCCACTTATGGCATTGGCCCCCGACATAAGGGGTGTATGCAGAACGGAAGGGACGTTCGAAATGACTTCAACCCCAAGGAATATGGAGAGTACTACAATGAAGATCGCGTCTCTGTTTGTATAAAAAAACTCAAATGCTGTTTCCATGGTATTTAGTTTATAATTTCTTTAACACGTTCGTGGACGATCTCTTTCTGATGGGTCAGGCAGGTACCTGCGACCAGGTCGTCCTCAAAATTCAGATTCAGTTTCCCCTCCTCATCGATGATGAGTTTCAGGAAATTGATCAGGTTCTTGCTGAACATCCGGCTGGCATCGGTGGGTAATTCAGAAGGGTAATTGGAGTTTCCAATGATGGAAACGCCTTTGTGGTCCACCACTTCTTCATTTTTTGTAAGTTCACAATTGCCACCGGTTGAAGCAGCCAGGTCAATAATGATGGAACCGGCTTTCATAGCTTCAACAGTCTCTTTTTTTATCAACAGGGGAGCTGTTTTACCGGGGATCTGAGCGGTGCAAATAACCACATCGGCCCCGGAGGCATGATTGTGTATGGCTTCTTGCTGCTTCATTTTAAAATCTTCCGTTTGCTCAACAGCGTAGCCTCCGGCTTTAGCATCATCCTGGGATCCTTCAACCTCAACAAATTTGGCGCCTAAACTCATCACTTCTTCTTTCACAGCAGCGCGTACGTCAAAAACCTCAACAACAGCGCCGAGTTTCCTGGCTGTGGCCACCGCCTGCAATCCGGCAACTCCTGCACCCAGGATCAGGAACTTTGAAGGTTTGATGGTTCCTGCAGCAGACATGAACATCATGGTAAATTTGGACAAGCGTGAAGCCGCATCAAGCACGGCTTTATAACCCGCCACAGTGGCCTGCGATGAAATCACATCCATGGCCTGGGCACGGGTGGTTCGTGGAATGATATCCAGTCCAAAGGAAGTGATGTTATGGTCTTTCAGCGCTTTGACCAGGTCCGTATTAAAAAACGGATTCATTACAGAAATCAGTACCTGGCCATCTTTCAAGGCTTGTACTTCTTCAGGATCAAGTGGATTTACTTTAGCCACCAGTTCGGCATCTTTGATGACCTGATCACGGGAAACCACCCTGGCTCCGGCTTCTTCATACTCCTTGTCACTTACATATGATGCAGCGCCGGCGCCTTTTTCTACCAGTACCGGAACCTTTAATTGAACCAGACTGACCACGGTTTCAGGTAACATGGCCACCCTGTTTTCCTTATGAGATTCTTTGAGAATTCCTATGTTCATTTGTGTGAATTTTTTTTCAAAGGAAGCAATTTATGTTTAAATAATCTTATTCTTAATAAAACAGTTTCAAAAAAAACCGGCATCACGGAATTGAAGTGCAACACACCCTTAACAGAAACACACTTAAACGCAGCCGGATTACAAAAAAAAAAAATGACCCCGGAAGGACCGGGAAATGTGTAAAAATACAAATAAATTTACAGGATTATGTTTTAAAACAGCCATGACAAAAATTTGGTTTCAGAAAGTGTCAAATTTATATATTTGCCTGCCTGTTAACAAAAGTCAATTTAAAACGGATGAATAAAATAATTAAAAAAGAGATACTGTCTGAAAATGTTGTAAAATTAGTTCTTGCCGCGCCTGAAATCTCACGTTCAAGAAAACCAGGGCATTTTGTGATCGTTCGGGTAGATGATAAGGGAGAGCGCATACCTCTTACCATCGCCAATGCTGATGAGAAAAACGGGACTATAACAATCGTCATTCAGAAAGTAGGCGTATCTTCTGCAAAACTGTTTAGCCTGAACGCCGGTGATTCCATATTGAATGTAGTCGGCCCCATGGGTCGGGCCACCCATATAGAAAATGTCGGAACCGTGCTATGTGCAGGCGGAGGTGTAGGCATTGCCCCGCTCTTTCCCATTGTTGAGGGATTAAAAAAAGCCGGTAATAAGATCATCACCATTCTGGCAGCACGTTCAAAGGATCTCATCATCCTTGAGGAGGATATGCGTCAGCATTCGGATAAACTCATCATTATGACAGACGATGGATCCTATGGAACTAAAGGTCTGGTTACCCATGGCATGGAAGAAGTTCTAACGAGTCAGAAGATCGATATGTCTGTTGTGATTGGTCCGGCTATTATGATGAAATTTGCCTCACTCACCACTAAAAAATACAACGTGCCAACTGTTGCAAGCCTCAACACCATAATGGTTGACGGAACGGGGATGTGCGGGGCCTGCAGGATAACTGTCGGAGGAAAGACCAAATTTGTTTGTGTGGACGGCCCTGAGTTTGATGCTCACCAGATTGATTTTGACCTCATGCTGCAGCGTCTGAGTGCCTATCAGGAACAGGAAGCAAAAGCATACAGAGAATATTTAAAAACCTTAGCATAACATGGAAGAATTAAAAGAATATCTGAAAGCTGAACGCAGTAAAGACTGGCGTGTTGAATTGCGAAAATCCAGAAAGGCCAAAGAACGGACCGAAATCCTCCGTGTTCACATGCCCGAAGCCGATCCTGTGAGGCGGAATAAAAATTCTGAAGAGGTAAACAAAGGCCTGCCCGGTGAAAAAGCCATCGTTGAAGCCAGTCGTTGCCTCGATTGCGCTAACCCAACCTGCATCAGCGGGTGTCCGGTAGAAATAAACATCCCCAAATTCATAAAAAAGATCGAGATGGAAGACTTTATGGGCGCTGCAAAAGTCCTTAAAGAAACCAATACGCTTCCGGCAGTCTGTGGAAGGGTGTGTCCCCAGGAAAAACAATGTGAAGAGGTTTGTTTCTATACTGTTTCCCTGAAAAAAGACCCGATTGCCATCGGCCATCTTGAGCGCTTTGCTGCAGACTTTGAACAAAATTCGGGTACTATGTCCATCCCCGAAACCGGGAAATCCCTGGGAATCAAAATAGCTGTAATCGGATCCGGTCCGGCAGGCTTGGCCTGCGCCGGCGACCTGGCTAAATTTGGTTGTGATGTTACTGTATTTGAAGCGCTGCATGAACTGGGCGGAGTACTCAAATACGGTATCCCTGAATTCCGTCTGCCAAACAGCATTGTGGATGCTGAGATCAACGTCATGGAGAAGATGGGTGTGAAATTCAAAAAAGATTTTATTATTGGAAAGACTATATCGTTGGACGATTTAAAAACCGATGGTTTTAAAGCTTTCTTTGTGGGAAGTGGGGCCGGATTGCCAAACTTCATGAACATACCCGGCGAGAACTTTAATAATATTTTTTCTTCGAATGAGTACCTCACGAGGGTGAATTTGATGAATGCTGCCAATGATGAATACGACACGCCGGTAATCAGCGGTGCCAATGTGGCGGTGATCGGAGGTGGTAATACAGCAATGGATTCGGTGCGTACCGCCAAAAGGCTGGGTGCGAAACGGGCAATGATCATCTACAGGAGATCCCGTGAGGAAATGCCGGCCCGGGTTGAGGAGGTTAAACATGCTATTGAGGAAGGTATTGAATTTATGAATCTGCACAATCCTGTGGAATATTTTGCTGACAAGGACGGACGCGTAAATAAAATGCGACTTCAGAAAATGAAGCTAGGTGAGCCCGATGATTCAGGACGACGCAGGCCTATTCCAATCGAGAATTCTGAATTTGATGTGGAGGTGGATACGGTTATTGTAAGCGTGGGCGTGTCTCCTAACCCGCTCATTCCAAGCGCCCTGCCTGATTTGAAAGTTACTGGCTGGGGCACCATAGAAGTCAATCCTGAGACCATGCAATCATCCATGCCTGAAATCTTTGCCGGAGGTGATATCGTTCGGGGAGGTGCCACCGTTATCCTGGCCATGGGCGATGGCAGAAAAGCAGCTGCAGGCATTTATAAATATGTTGGGCAATTCGTAAAAGCAAATTAATTTTATAAAAAATAAACATTATGGCTGATCTAAGTATCAAATATATGGGCATAACCCTGAGAAATCCACTCATCGTGGCCAGCTCAGGATTAACAGACACATATGGAAAAATTGCTGAGCACGACAAAAACGGTGCAGGGGCAGTGGTCCTCAAATCATTGTTTGAAGAACAGATCATGCTGGAAGCCGAACAAATGCTTCAGGCTGCAAAAAAAAATAATCTGATCTATGCCGATTATTCTGAAACCCTCGATTATATTGATGTACACCTCAAGGAAAAAGAACTGGGGAACTACCTGGAAATGATCCGAAAAATAAAAAAAGACCTGCTCATACCGGTCATAGCCAGTGTGAACTGCTTAACCCCCCTTGAATGGACAGGTTTTGCAAGAGAAATTGAACATGCAGGTGCCAATGCTCTGGAACTGAATATTTTTATCATGCCTTTTAATTTCGAAGGCAATTCCACGGAGATTGAAGAAAAGTACTACACCATCGTCAAAAAGGTGAAATCCGAGATCAGCATCCCGGTGGCAGTAAAGATCAGTCCGTTTTTTGCCAATCTTGGACAGGTGATAGCCAGGCTTGAGTCTGCAGGCGCCAACGCAGTGGTGCTGTTTAACAGGTTTGCCCGTCCCGATATTAATATCGAGGATATGAAAGTTACAAATGCAGAAGTTTACAGTACGCCTGAGGAGATCTCAAATACGCTGCGCTGGATTGCCATAATGGCCAATCGCGTTCAGATCGATCTGGTAGCTTCAACCGGGGTGCATGACGGTGCGGCCATGATCAAACAGATTCTTGCCGGTGCAGATGCAGTGCAGGTAGCATCCGCACTGTATAAGAATGGAAGCAAATATATTCCAGAGATGCTTAATGTTGCAGACCGGTGGATGACCAGGAAAGGATTCAATTACATCGACCAGTTCAAGGGCATGTTAAGCCAGGAAAAAACCAGTAATCCGGATGTGTTTGAGCGCCTGCAATTCATGAAATATTTTAGCGATATTAAATGATAATTCCTGGTCGAAGTGTCAGGATTGAACAGTTGAGGGGCTTGACTGATCGCCGGACCGCTGAGCGGGGGCTGGTGTGAAGGCAAGCCGGGAATGATGTCTCAAATTCCAAATAATAATTTCCAAATAACAAACAATTTCCAAATCTCAAATTCCAAATTTCAAACACCAGGAATTAAATATTTGTGAAATTTTTGTGAGATCCTGAACCCCTGCCCTGCTGTGCAGGCCGGGTTTCAGGATGACGGTTTGATAACCACCTTCCCCTCCTTACAGTCGGGTACTCCTCCCTGCCCTCCGGCAGGCGGGCTTGAAAAAGGAGGAGAATTTAGTGCCTGCTTTTGAAATATTTTAGCACTATAAGGGCGGAATATAATAGCCCGGGGTGAAGCCCCGGGTTTTCCGGGATACCCGGAACAGAGGAAGGTTCGGCAGACAAGTTGGTGCAGGAAAACCTTCCAGAGTGCGAACGAAGTAAGCTCCTGGAAGTGTTTTTAACACAGAAGGAGTTGAACATTCCCGGATTAATCTCCCCCGGATTCAACTCCTCCAATTGTCATAGTACAATCCGGGCAGGTTTTATTTTTACAAAACCAAATACCCTTTCTTTTAACTGCATCTTTACAATCATCCATCACAGGGTTACATTCGCATGTGGGATCCCCGGGTCCACCATCCTTGCTGTCAAGAAACTCAACAGGCAAAGCATAAGCCACCAGATTACCGTATAGGCTTATTCCAACTTTCCGGTACTCAGTTTTATTAAGATCTGCTTCTGTAAGTTCTTCCTTACCATAGAATTTCAAATTTATCTCCTTGATTTTCTCATTCACAATATCAATCTCAAAAAGAGTTTCTTTTGCCCGGAAAGTATTGATAGCTTCTTCCTGTTTGTAAATTATTCTAAAAGGATCATTTAGATTTATAACAACCCCATTTGTTAATATTGTTTTCTCAACAAATCTTCCCCTACAGGAACCAGTGCATGTTGATTGAGCACAACCAAAACCAAACTCTGGATGGTAAAAGGGAGAGCACCCTCCTGTTCCTTGCTCGCAAGTACATTTATACCCCCCTTCATCAGTAATAACAAGGTTGTCATTATTATCCATGTAAGCCAACCTGTAACTATCCGGGAAATGGAATTCAAATCCTGATGTGGTTGGTACAATTCTAGTATAATCGGGAAGCTTAAAGGTCCCAATATTTGCACCATCACCGAATACTACTTCAGGTAATACAGGGATTTTGATTAGTTCAGTTCTGTCCTGTTTTGAACAGGATACAATAATTGCAGCCGTTACAATTATTGCTACTGAAATGAAAATAAAAATGTTCTTCATAATAATAGGAATTATGGATATTATTAAGTTTCGAATCAAATTTATACTTTTTTTTTTCGTCATAAAACATGATATATATCATATATTTAAATATACACGTAAGTATAAATCTTCAGCCTGATTTTACGGATTAGTATTAAAAAATTTACATTTTTTGTTACATTATTTTTATCCGTTTGGTTTTTCCGAATATATTGTGGGATATCCATACAATTCAATTATGCTCTAGTGTCATGTCAAAATAATATTGTCGGATAAAGCCTTTTTAACTTTATCCTGGCATCATTAGTTTTAAATTGCCAGTTAATCTTTGCCTTCTTGTTATTTCTGCTTTGTTCCCAGGCCTTTACCTCTTTTCTTATGGTAGCCATATTGTCTATTCGCCGGTTCAGGCATTGGCCCATTAATACGTTCAGTTCTATTTCCGCCATATTCAGCCAACTGCCATGCTTCGGAGTATAGATAAACTCAAACCGGTCCCAGATCCGTTTGGCCTCCTGTGGTGGGAACGTTTCATACAGAGCTGAAGGCGTATGTGTATTCAGGTTATCCATTACCAGTCTTATTTTTATAGCGTCTGGGTAATGATTGTCCGCAATGTCTTTAACAAAGTAAGCCCATTCTCTTTTTGTTTTCTTCCCAGTTACATCAACAAACCGTTTACCTACTAATGGCTCATTGGCCATGAAAATATTTGCCACACCGTTTCGTGAATATTCATAATCCTCTTTTGCATCCTGACCCGGTTTCCTGGCAATGGGGATACGTGTATGCTTTATCAGTTGCTTAGGCGATTCATCCATGCACACAACCGGGAATCTTACATCGTAAGGGGTTTTATATACATCCAGTATCGATTCCATATGTGCCACAAAATCACTGTTTTCCAATGGAGGTATTACCCAACCTATGACCCTCCAGGGTTTAATTTCGTTTTTTTTAGAACCTGACGAACAGTTTCATGTGATATGCTATCGGTATATTTCAACTCTACCATCCTATCTGCAAGCAACCGTAAGGACCATCGTGCATACCCCTCTGGTGCTTCACTACAGATGAGCGCAATCAAATGTGCTTCAAAATCACCATCTGCTTTTTTTGGATCTATCCTGGGATAGGGCTTGCGATCTATGCATGCCTCAAAACCTTCCTCAACAAAACGCTGCTTTACCCGCTCCACAGTCTTTGTATTAACCTGTAATACCTGGGCTATCTGTTCATTGGGAATTTTCTGCCCGAATGGCCCTTCATCAAAATTTATCAGGATACATGCATTCCTATATCGCTGAGAGCTATGCTTTCCTTTGCCCAACACGGCTTTAAGCTGCTCATGTTCTTCCTCGGTGAGAGTAACCTTGTATCGTACCATCGTTTTTGATGGCAAGTTATACAATAAAACAGACATAATCAAGTTGACATGACACTAGTCCGTTTTTAAGCAAAACTTTTTGTAATTTTGAACCATTATAAATTAGCAGATTCAAATCCAAACAACCAGATGGACAAAACTGAATACCTGGGCATGGGAGATATCAGCGCTATTGAAAGCCTGTACCATCAATACCTGAACGATCCCGGAAGTCTTGACGATTCCTGGAAGAAGTTTTTTGAGGGATTTGAATTTGCCAGGAAAAATTATGATCCGGAACCATCTTCCAGTTACCTGGATAAAGAATTCAAAGTCATCAATCTTATCGATGGCTACCGCCGGCGCGGCCATCTTTTTACGGAAACCAACCCCGTACGGACACGGAGGACGTATTCCCCCACCCTCGATATCGAAAATTTCGGCCTCACCGAAAAAGATCTGGATGCAGAGTTTCAGGCCGGTCAGAATATCGGGATCGGGACTGCCCGCCTGCAGGACATCATCGCTCATCTGAAACAAACATACTGTCGCTCTGTAGGTGCTGAGTACAATTTCATAAGAAGTCCAAAGGTGATCAAATGGCTCCAGCAGAAGATGGAATCCCGGAAAAACACACCGTCATTTACGCCTGAACAAAAAAAACATATTTATTTCCTGCTGAAGCAGGCAGTCGGATTTGAACATTTTATCCATAAAAGATTCACCGGTCAGAAGCGTTTTTCACTGGAGGGTGCCGAGGCTCTCATTCCAGCCCTGGATGCCGTGATCATACATGGGGCCGACCTTGGAATACGGGAGTTTATTATTGGCATATCCCACCGCGGAAGGCTGAATGTCCTGGCCAATATTCTTCAAAAACCATTTGAGGATGTATTCAACGAGTTTAACGGTAAATTTTACGACAGCAATATATCCCTTGGAGATGTCAAATACCACCTTGGTTACAGCAACACCATCACCACTGACAAAGGTCAGAAAGTCCGGCTGAATCTTGCTCCCAATCCGTCCCATCTGGAGGCTGTGGACCCGGTAGTGGAAGGTATTGCACGCGCAAAGATCGATCATAAATATAATGGCAACTACGATAAACTGGCCCCCATACTCATACACGGCGATGCAGCCATTGCATCCCAGGGCATCGTTTACGAAGTCATTCAAATGTCGCAGCTCGACGGATATAAAACCGGCGGCACCATTCATCTGGTCATTAACAACCAGGTGGGTTTTACCACCAATTATCTGGACGCACGGTCCAGCACATACTGTACAGACATTGGAAAGGTGACCAAAGCGCCCATCTTCCATGTGAATGGCGACGATGTGGAAGCCCTGGTTTATACCATTTTGCTGGCCATGGAGTTCCGGCAGACTTTCAGCACCGATGTGTTTATCGACATTCTTTGTTACAGGAAACACGGACATAATGAAGGAGATGAACCCCGGTTTACACAACCCTTATTGTATAAGTATATTGCTGCACACGACAACCCGCGCGACATTTATGGCAAGAAACTGGTCGCAGAGGGCATTTATTCAGATGCAGACCTGAAAACTTTCCGGCAGGATTATGAGGAAATTCTGGATGGCAAGCTGGCACTTTCACAAGAAACCGATAAGGTTCATATCCAGCAGTTTCTCTCTGAGGACTGGCAGGGATTTAAACATCCCAACCGGGGCGACATTGTAACATGCCCGCACACAGGGGTCAAAAAGGCAATTCTGGAAAAACTTGGAAAAAAGATCAATAACCTGCCTCCGGACAAGAAGTTTTTCAGGAAACTGATAAAACTCGTTGAAAGCAGGAAAAGAATGATCCGTGAAGACCGTCTGGATTGGGCCATGGGTGAACTGCTGGCCTATGCCTCATTGCTGGAGGAAGGATACAGCGTCCGTATAAGCGGTCAGGATGCCGAACGCGGTACGTTTTCACACCGCCACGCCAGTTATGTGGAAGAAGATACGGGAAACAAGTATTTTCCCTTGCAACACCTGTCTTCAAACCAGGCCGGTTTTACAATTTACAACTCCCCTCTCTCTGAATATGGAGTGCTCGGATTTGATTATGGCTACGCCCTTGCCCACCCGAAAGGACTCACCATATGGGAGGCTCAATTTGGAGATTTTTATAATGTGGCACAGGTCATTGTAGATCAATACATCAGCTCCGGGGAAGAAAAGTGGGGTCTGATGAACGGACTGGTTCTTTACCTGCCTCACGGCTTTGAAGGACAGGGACCTGAGCATTCATCGGCAAGGATGGAACGCTTTCTGTCCCTGGCTGCCAGAAACAACATGCAAATTGTACAGCCAACAACCCCTGCCAATCTTTTTCATGTACTGAGACGCCAGATGGTGCGTCAATTCATGATCCCCATGGTGGTTTTCACACCCAAAAGCCTCCTGCGCCATCCCCTGTGCGTATCCGCGATGAAAGATCTTGAAAAGGGCCGCTTTATGGAAGTGATCGATGATCCCGATGCCGACAGGGAAAAAGTTTTACGCGTGGTGTTCTGCACCGGAAAGGTTTATTACGACCTTTTGAAACGGAAACTGGAGCTTAAGGTGCGCGACATTGCACTGGTGCGTTTTGAACAATTGCATCCCTTTCCCGGGAAGAAAGCAGGCACTATTTTGAAACGCTATCCAAAAGCAATCCTGCACCTTTGGGTACAGGAAGAACCTGAGAATATGGGAGCCTGGAGGTATATAAAAGATGAATTTAAAGGGGTGGACCTGATACCCATCGCACGGATCAAAAGCGGGAGTCCGGCCACCGGCCTTTCCGGGCTTCACGAGATTGGCCAAAATGAGATCGTGGACAAAGTATTCAGGAAATGTACCTGTGAATTAAAAAATGTATATTGTGCCTTACAGTGTGTGGAAGGAAAATCCAGAAAAGAGATCATGAAAGTACACCAATATTCGGAGGTGAAAACAAGATTTACTATTTAGTACCGGCAAAACAGGCTTTGTATGATTTTAGAACTTTTAATACCCAGCCCGGGAGAATCTATCTCAGAAGCGGAAATAGCCGCCTGGCTTGTTGAAGAGGGAGATTTTGTTGAAAAGGATCAGGAAGTGGCCGAAATTGAATCCGAAAAAGCCACCCTTCCTCTTATCGCCGAACAGGATGGCAGGATCCATGACCTGGCACCCATTGGAGAATCACTGAAAGTGGGGGCAGTAGCATGCAAAATTGACACTTCTGCAACCGGTATTAAAAAGAAGACCGTGGCACCCAAACCTGCCAAAAAGGAATCCATAGCAGAAACTGAAACGCCTGTGAAGGAGCCCATTGCAAAACCAGTTCCTGCCGCATCACAAGAAACTGTGAATGGACTTGAAAAAGTGAAAACCACTCCCGTGTCTGAAAAGGTGATGCAGGAACTGCATCTGTCTGTTGAAGACATCATCAATGGGCTCAGGCGCATCACCAAAAAGGATGTGGAAGCAGCCGTCTCCGGATTAAAAGAAGCGCCTTCGGCAATGCATTCTAAACCTGTAGCAACACGGGAAACCGCAACTATCAAGCTCACACAACTGAGGAAAAAACTGAGTGAACGCCTTGTGGCCGTAAAAAATGAAACGGCCACGCTCACCACCTTTAATGAAGTGGACATGAGCGAGATCATCAGGCTGCGGAAAACCTACCAGTCAAAATTCCAGGAACATCATGGCATTAAACTGGGATTCATGTCTTTCTTTACCAAGGCAGTCAGCCTGGCCCTGCAGCAATTCCCGCAGGTGAACAGCATGATCGATGGCGACAGCTTTGTGCAATTCAAATATTCAGATGTGGGTATTGCCGTACAGACCAATAAAGGATTGATGGTCCCTGTGATCAGGAATACCGGGATCCTGGGACTTGCAGATATTGAAAAAAAGATCATGGAGCTGGCCGAAAAAGCCAGAATAAACAGGATCAGCATTGAAGACCTCGCAGGGGGCACCTTTACAATTACCAACGGCGGTGTGTTCGGATCCATGTTGTCCACACCTATTCTGAATCCGCCACAGGCTGCCATTCTCGGCATGCATAATATTGTGGAACGGCCCGTTGCCATAAACGGTAAAGTTGAGATCCGTCCCATCATGTACCTGGCCCTTTCATACGACCACCGTATTGTTGATGGCCGCGACTCAGTTGGATTCCTGGTGGCAATAAAAGGTTTTATAGAAAATCCTGCTTCCATGCTCCTCCCGGGTAAAAATCCTGACCTGACCCTGTTGGGAATATAAGAAGATTCTTTTCAAAACAATTTTTAGACGAGGGGGAGGTGGTTGAGAAGAAATCATAAAGTGTATCCCCATAATCATAACAATCTATAGTACTTAGTACGGTCGGCCCGCTTCTCGCGGTCCGACCGGTTAAAAAGGGATATCCGTCCGACCGACCCAAGCGGGCGGACGGTATTAAGGGGGATTAATAGTGCCGGACACCGTAGTCATAACAATTCGCCGGAAGAAGAAGGTTTAAATATAGTAAAATCAAATGTAGAGTGACTTTGCCTGCCCGGCTGGTGCCTTCCGACGGGTAAGTTGCTTGCGATCCCTGGATCGCTATCGTAATTAACGTAATGATTGAAACAGTTTAACAATTTAGCAATCAGGCATCGTAATTTATAACACTTCCAAGTCACAAGGACCCTGGAAGCCTATTGCACAATGCAGACCTGCCAGCGTCCGGAGGTCCTGGCAGTGTCGGAAATTAATTGCCTGGTGCTTCAAGCGCTTGGCGGTTTTCTGTAATTTCGTTTGATCTGAGAGGTTTTAAAAACCTCGCAGGTCTCCGTTCTAACATTTCAATATTCCGTTTCATCAATTTTATGCTATTTTTGATGACTCATCATTTCAAGAAAGTTATGAATCGATTCAAGGTATTAATTGGGGTATATATTTTAATATCCGGGACACTGGCAATGGCCCAAAGTGAGTTATACTTAAGAATACAAAATTATATCTCAGCAAACATGGCACAATATGAAGCCATGTATTTTGATTTGCATCAAAACCCCGAATTATCCTTAAAGGAGTTTAAAACCTCTGATAAAATGGCGGCTCACCTCGAGTCGCTCGGATTTGAGGTCACCCGGAACGTAGGTGGCACAAGCCTGGTTGGAGTATTAGAGAATGGAAACGGCCCGGTGGTTCTCCTGCGCACTGATATGGACGCCCTGCCAATCATAGAAAAAACCAACCTGCCTTTTGCCAGCACCATAATGTATGATACAGATTCCGGTGAAAAGGCAGGGGCCATGCACGCTTGTGGCCATGATGCCCACATGAGCATTTGGGCAGGTGCGGCGAACGCCCTGGTTGCCTTTAAAGACCAATGGAAAGGTACACTGGTTATGATCGCCCAGCAGGCAGAGGAACAAAGCGGTGGTGCCAGCCGGATGATCGATGCCGGTTTGTTCCGGAAATTCCCACTTCCGGATTATGCACTGGCCCTTCATGTTGATCCGGAACTGAAAGCCGGAACTATTGGTTATTGTGTCGGACCCGCTTTTGCCGGTGTTGGTTCGGTGGACATAAAAGTGTTTGGAGCCGGTGGCCATGGGGCCTACCCGCACCGTACCATCGACCCGGTGGTTCTGGCCTCCAGGATCGTGCTGGACCTTCAGACAATTGTAAGCCGCGAGATCTCTCCATTGGAGCCCGCTGTCATTACTGTGGGATCCATCCATGGAGGGACGCGGCACAACATTATTCCCGATGAGGTCAACCTACAGTTAACCCTGCGCTTTTACAACGATTTGGTTTATGAACATATGTTAAAAGCCATAAAACGCATCACACGGGGTATTGCGGAATCCGCTGGTCTGCCCCGGGATAAATTTCCTGTAGTAAAAACCCTTGATCAATTCACCCCTCCGGTGATTAATGATACTAGATTAACCAGGGAATTCATTAAAATCGCCACTGAAGTGCTTGGAGAAGAAAATGTCTTTGAACAGGATCCTCTGATGGCAGGTGAAGATTTTGGCAGGTATGGACGCACTCCTGAAAAAGTGCCCATCATGATGTTCATGCTGGGATCGGTGCCCGAAGAAAGGTATAATGAAAATGCCCAAAACGGGACTCCATTACCTGGCTTGCACTCACCTTTGTATGCTCCTGACTATCAGAATACTATTAGGACTGGCATTCTTACGGTCAGTTCAGCAATAATGGAACTTTCGAAAAAACAATTCTAATGAAAGATATCATGAACCGGAAAATTATCCTCATTCCCGCACTTTTATTAATTATTACGAGTATGAAAGGACAAGATCGTCTTACGGGTTTAGCTTTTGCAACACGGTCAGAAGTCATAGCACAACACGGCATGGTCTGTACAAGCCAGCCGCTGGCAACACAGGCAGCACTCGATATCCTGAAAAAAGGGGGCAATGCCATTGATGCTGCCATTGCAGCCAATGCTGTACTGGGACTGGTTGAACCTACCGGGAACGGCATGGGGGGCGATCTGTTCGCAATTGTGTGGGATGCAAAGGCCAAAAAACTATACGGCCTGAATGCCTCCGGACGTTCACCAAAATCCCTGACCCTGGATTATTTTAAAAAGAAAGGCTTGAAAAAGATCCCCTCACACGGCCCATTACCGGTTTCCGTACCCGGTTGTGTGGATGGATGGTTCGAACTCCACGGAAAGTTTGGCACCATGAATATGAAGGAGATCCTTGCCCCTGCTATTGCTTACGCACGTGAAGGGTTTCCCGTTACCGAGCTCATCGCCTATTACTGGAGATCAGCAAAGTACCTGTCAAGATTTCCCAATGTTGCAGACGTGTATTTGCCGGATGGCAAAGTACCTGAGAAGGGTGATATTCATAAGAACCCTGCCCTGGCCAATACCTATGAAAAAATTGCCAAAGGTGGCAGGGATGCATTTTATAAAGGAGACATTGCCCGTACAATAGATGCTTTCATGAAAGAACAGGGAGGCTTTCTTTCCTACGAGGATCTGGCATCACACAGCTCAGAATGGGTGGAACCTGTTTCAACAAATTACCGTGGATATGATGTATGGGAACTGCCCCCAAACGGACAGGGCATCGCCGCCCTGCAGATCCTGAATATACTGGAAGGCTATGACATCGCTTCCATGGGATTTGGAAGCAGCGAATACATCCACACTTTCGTGGAAGCCAAAAAGCTGGCTTTCGAAGACCGGGCAAAGTACTACGCCGATCCGGCCTTCAACAAACTGCCGGTTGAGGAACTGATCTCAAAAGAATATGCAGCTAAACGCCGGGCTCTCATCGATCCTGACCGTGCCGGCCGCCGGTATGACGCCGGGGAGTTGGAACAGGGCAATACCATCTATTTAACCGTTGCCGACCGGTGGGGGAATATGGTGTCACTGATACAGAGCAATTACCGCGGATTGGGCTCCGGAATGGTAGCTCCAGGTCTGGGTTTCATGCTGCAGGACCGCGGTGAATTATTCAGCCTGGAAGAGGGCCATATGAATGTATATGAACCCGGTAAAAGACCCTTCCACACCATCATTCCTGCCTTTATTACCAGGAATGGGGAGCCCTGGGTAAGTTTCGGTGTGATGGGGGGGGCCATGCAACCACAGGGCCATGCCCAGATCGTGGTGAACCTTCTCGACTTTGGCATGAACCTGCAGGAAGCCGGTGATGCACCGCGTATCAGACATGGTGGATCATCCCAGCCAACCGGCGGGAAAATGACCGGTGGTGGCATTGTTCACCTGGAGTCCGGCATCTCCTATGACGTACTTCGGGCCCTCATGGGTAAAGGCCATTCGGTTCAATGGACCACCGGCGGATATGGCGGATATCAGGCCATCATGTGGGACGGAAAAAGAAAGGTATATTTCGGCGCTTCTGAGTCCAGAAAAGACGGGCAGGCTGCCGGATATTAGTTTTAACTATGAAAAACGGGAAAAAAGCAATTATTGTTGGAGCAACAGGGCTGGTGGGAGGACATCTGCTGAGATTGCTGATTGAGGATCCTGATTTTGATGAGGTGGTAGTTTTCGGCAGGAGGAATACCGGAGGTGATCATTCCAAAGTGAAACAGGTGGTGACAGATTTTACCAATACTAAATTCCTGCAGGAGCATGTTCATGGTGATGTACTTTTTTGTTGTTTGGGTACCACCATTAATAAGGCCGGAAGTAAAAAAGCATTCGAATGGGTTGACATGGAGATCCCAACCATCCTTGCCCAGGTGTCCAATGAAAACAAGGTCGGGGCTTTTGTTATGGTCACAGCTATTGGCGCCAATCCAAATTCAATGAATTTTTATAACAGCACAAAAGGAAAAGCAGAGGCTGCCGTTAAAGAAAAAAACATACCAAAAACCATTATTTGCAGGCCAGCCATGTTGATGGGTAAACGTGATGAATTTCGTTTAATGGAAGAAGTGGCAAAGTTAGTTATTAAAGCAATCGACTGGAGTTTTGTCCGCTCCCTCAAAAAATTCCGCGGAATTGAAGGGAAACAGGTGGCCCGGGCTATGATACACTACTTTAAGACGCTCGATAAGGGTTACTTTATAATCAGGTCTGATCAACTACAGAAATTTTCATCGCGATGGTAAAGTGGGGCACAGAAACAGATTTTTTAAGGCTGGCTCTAAACCGTCAGAGCGACCGCGGATATGAGGATAAACCTGTGGAACGGGAAAAACTTGACCGTTGCCTGGAGGCCGCCAGGATCGCACCTTCGGCTTGCAACTCCCAACCCTGGATGTTTATTATTGTGGACCATCCTGAACTCAAAAATAAAATCGCCGATGCCACATCAAACCGGCTCCTCCCCCTCAATCATTTCACAAAACAGGCCCCGGTGCATGTTGTAGTTGTGCAGGAACAACCGCGGCTGGTTTCCACTATTGGTGGAGCTATAAAAGACAAGGAATACCCATTGATGGACATAGGAATTGCCGCTGCACACTTCTGCCTGCAAGCCACCGCCGAAGGATTGGGAACCTGCATGCTGGGCTGGTTTAATGAAAGAAAGGTCAAAAAGCTTTTGCACATACCAAAATCGAAACGGGCCCTTCTCATCATTGCCGTCGGTTACTCAAACCAGGAAACCCGCTCCAAAAAACGAAAAACAATGGGGGAGATCACAAGGCACAACAGTTATAAAAAATCCACTGCAAAACTGAAAGTTCAAACCGGTAAAACCTGATTCAGACAAGTTATGTAATCCACCTAAACTTATGGGTCAATGACCAGATATATACATGATGAAGAAGCACACAACTTATCTTCCCCGAAAAAGATCGTTCCGGTTTTGATGGAACTGATTAATCCTGAAAGTGTTGTGGACGTTGGATGTGGTATCGGCACCTTCCTGTACCAGTTCAAACAGGCAGGGGTGAGGGAGGTCCTGGGTATTGACGGGTCCTGGGTCAACCGGAGCTTATTATCAAAATACCTCGACCACAACGAATTCATGCAAAAAGATCTGGAACTGCCTCTGGCTATAGAACGAAAATTTGATCTGGTCATTTGTATGGAAGTGGTCGAACACCTGAAAAAATCTTCGGCAGACATTATTACCGCTAATTTGACAAGCCTTGGCAATATCATCCTTTTCTCTGCTGCCCCTCCCTTCCAGGGAGGACAAAACCATGTAAATGAACAGTGGTTGAGTTACTGGCAGGAAAAATTCCTCAGACGTGGTTACATGATGCATGATGTGTTAAGAACATTCTTCTGGGATGATCCGGAAGTTGATTGGTGGTATAAACAGAATATGGTTTTGGTAGCTCATGGGGATGATCCCTTGCTGCCACCAGATCTGAAGAAGAGTGCCATCCTGAACATTATACATCCCCGGCTTTACCTGTCTAAAAGCAGGGTGGTAAGGGGGGATGCCTCACCCGGGTTTTATCTCAACCTGTTTTTAAAGTCCATTCTCAAAAGACTGGGACTGTATAAAAAAGATCCCCAGGAATGGCCTTCCGATTATCAGGATCACTAAGGTTCAGGCATCCCTTTACAACCATTTTTTTCGACACTGCCAGGACCTTCGGACGCTGGCAGGTCTGGCTAGATGCAATGACCTTCCAGTGTCCTTGCGACCTGGAAGTGTTATGGTAAGTCTGCGTTCGTTTGCGCTTCTTTGCGTAACGGATCATCAACTACATTCTCAGGTCCCGGATGACTCAAGATCACCAGCGTCAGCCAGGGCACAATCACCACCATCAACACTGCATAAGACAGTACCAGGATCAAACCGGCTCCGGGCCAATGCAGGATCTTGAACATCTGACCGATCACGATCATCAACAGGGTCACTCCCGCGGCCGGATACAGGGCATTCTTATCCGCCGTATTATATAAAAAGGCAGCCAGTGCAAGTATAATGAATCCCAGTAAAGGCAATCCATTCAGGGGATCTATTCCCACATGCATGTCTAGTGTTGACATGACATCAGAAACGGTTTTGGAGTAATCAGAGACCCAATGCTGAACCCTGGCAAGGCGGTCAAATAACAGTACGATCACTCCCAGTGCGGAAAGAATAATGGAGAATTTCTTCATAATAATAAAGCTTAGATTTGAATTCTGTTCAATAACTCAAGAAGTATGGTTTCCTCTTTTTCCCAGCAAAATATCTGTGCGGCCTTTTCCAACCGGTTTTGGATCTGCTCACTCTCCTTCATGTTCAGAAGTTTATTTACCTGCTTTGCTATTGCTTCCGGATCATAGGAATCAAGCACTGCACCCACCTTGTATTCTTTCACAAGACGCGACATTTCAGGCAGAGGGGAGACCAATACCGGTACCCTTGCATAAATGTAGTCAAAAATTTTATTAGGAAGGGCATGGACGTAATTCAGGCCCTGCGGTTCCTCCAGTGAAATACCCAAACTGGCCGAAGGTGTTTTCTTTCTCAACTCAGAAGGCAACAGTCGCGGCACCATCTTAACCCTGGCCTCCAGGTTCATTTCCTTGATCTGTGCTTTCAGGCAGGATCCCTCAGGCCCGGAACCGGCAATGACAAAAACCGCATCCCTGATAAAACTCATAGCCCGGATCATCAGGTCGATGCCGCGGTGTTTATTTAAAGTGCCCTGGTACAGTATCACCTTTTTATTCCCGTCAATGAAGGTTTCAGGTTCCCGTACCGGGCCGGTGCCACACAAAGGTACATTTCTTAAAACAGTCACCTCTATTCCATATTCTGAGGCATAAGCCTCTGCAATCGGGTTGCTGACCGTAACGACGTATTTTAATCCGGGGAGGATGCATCCCTCAATCTTTCGCCAGATCATTCTTATGAACGGACGTCCGGTGAGTTCCGGCACTTCGGTAAAATATTCATGGGAATCGTAAATCAGAGGAATGTTCTTTAACCGCGAAGCAAGAAAATTGGATGGCAGGGTATCCAGGTCGTTGCTCCACAACAGGTCTGTTGCGGAAAATAATAAGTGAAAAAAAAGACGTACATTAAAACAGGCGTAAAACAACGGTCCTCGGTTAAAGATCATCCTGAATCTGGTGGCAGGACAGGATATGCCAGTCAGAGAAAAACTGTCAGGCAGACGGCGCCCGATTAAAAAAACATTCCATCCCCGCGACTGGAAGGTATGAGCTATCCGAAGCACCCGTTGGTCCGTCACCAGATCGGTTGTGGAAGAAATAAGAACTTTTTTCAATACTGAACTTTCTGATTAATTTTACTGCATCACAATCCGGTCCCTAATTTAGGAAAATCAATCCAAAGTCGATAACACAACCCGATCCATGGATATTTATTACAACCACCCGCTTAAGGAACTGAATACGTTTGGTGTGGATGTGACAGCTAAAATCCTGGCAGAAGTAGTTACGCCGTCTGAATTACCGGAATTATTCTCAGAAACCGTTGACAAAGAGCAGCCATGGATGGTGATTGGTGAGGGCAGCAACATCCTTTTTACCGGAAACTATGAAGGCACCATTATACGGATCCTGGACGGTAGAATTGAAAAGATGGCTGAAACCAGCGAACAGGTTGTATTAAAGGTGGGGGCCGGACATTCATGGTCCGGATTTGTCGATACCTGTATTGAAAAGGGATACTGGGGCGTCGAAAACCTCTCGCTCATCCCCGGTACGGTTGGGGCCGCTCCCATCCAGAATATCGGGGCTTTCGGTGTGGAAGTTAAGGCCTGCATTGACTCGGTTGAAGGGTTTGATGTAAGTTCCGGAAAACTGATATCCATGGACCACAGTGACTGTCATTTTGACTACCGGTCAAGCATTTTTAAGAGCCGCTTAATACAAACATTCATCATCACTTCCGTAACTTTCAGGTTTGGAAAGAAACCACAGCCTGTGTTGACTTACAGTCCCCTGAACAAAATCCCTGAGCGGTCTGCTTCCCTGAAGAACATTTCCAGATTAGTAAAGGATGCGCGGCGAAACAAACTGCCCGATCCGGAAATACTGGGCAATGCAGGCAGCTTTTTTAAGAACCCGGAGATTTCTGCAGAGACCCTGGGACCTGTTAAGAAAGAATATCCCGAAGTCCCCGTGTACAAAATGATCAAAGGACTCTTTAAGATCCCTGCAGGCTGGCTTATTGATAAAGCAGGATTAAAAGGCTGGCGGTCAGGATCTGTGGGCATTCATGATAAACATGCCCTGGTTGTTGTTAACTATGGCGGAGCCAGGGGATCAGAGATCCTGGAGTTTTCCTTAAAAGTAGCAGAGGTTGTTTCCGGAAGATTCGGGATCCAACTTATTCCGGAAGTCCGGATTGTATGATCACTGATAATGTTGACCTATTGGTGCATTCGTTTTTAATTCGTGCATTCGTGGCTTCCACTTTTCCGGGGGGCGTAGAGGGTGTACTAAAAAGTTTAATTTATACTAAATTCTTCACTTTGACACACCTTTTATAATACTACCACCTTCATCGTTCAACCTTCCCAATTATTCGTCAGCCCAGCTCGCCTGCATACATTCCCACATTAGGTGGGCAGACGAACTCAATCTACATCCTTGGCGGTCCTTTACGACTTCTTTGCGAACCCCTGCATCCCGGCAGGTTTGCGTAACAGCTCCCAACCCCTTCTGTGTTAAAAACACTTCCAGGAGCTTACTTCGTTCGCACTCTGGAAGGTTTCTCCACACCCCCTTCAGCTCTTCATAATTTCCTCATATCCTGCCTTCATGATCTCCTGTACCCTTTCCGGATCAGTTCCTTCGGCATAAGTGCGCAGAACGGGTTCGGTCCCTGAAGGCCGGATCATGTACCACTCATTTTTATTAAAGTAATACTTCCACCCATCCAGGGCATCCACCTTTTTCACTTTAAAAGAACCGAATTTCTCATACAAGCCATCCTCACATTTCTTCACCACACGGCTTTTTATATCCCTGTCCACTTTAAGATCCTGCCGCTGGTATGCAAAGGGCCCGGTGATGGCATATACTTCATTGATCAGTGTTTGCAGTGATTTCCCGGTATTCACCATGCATTCAAACAGGGTCAGTCCCATCCAGATGCCATCCCGCTCCGGGATATTTCCTTTTATGGAAATGCCACCGGACTCCTCACCACCCACGAGGACGTCTTCCTGTATCATAACCTCCGAGATCTGTTTAAACCCGATTTTCACCCTTTGTACAGGCAATTTGTAATGCGCAGCAAGGATTTCCACTTTCACAGTGGTGGAAAACCCAACCACCACTTTGCCTGTCAACTTCTTATACCCGGCCAGATAATGCATCAGGAGAAGGATCACATGGTGGGAATCAATATAATTTCCCTCCGGATCCATCATTGCAATCCGGTCGGCATCCCCGTCCACAGCCAGGCCTGCATCGACTTTCCATTTGGAATGGATCTTTTCAGAAAACACCATCAGGTTCTGAGGCATGGGTTCCGGTGGAATGCCTTTAAAGAACGGATCTATGGTGCAGTTTGAACATTTGATTCCCGGAAGGATCTTTTTTACGATCTTTTGACCCGAGCCATACATGGCATCAAAGGCAAATTGAAATTTTGAGTTTCTGATCTTCTCCAGGTTAAAATGTGCTTCCACTTCATCAAGATAGAGATTTTCCAGATCGACATATTGGATCTTTCCTGAATTAATCATCTCCTCCCAGCGAATGGTATTCAGGTTGATCTCATTTTCCTCGGAAACAAGGTCTTCAATGTTTTTTTGATCGGTGTCAAACAGCGGACCTCCATAGGGACCCTTCAATTTTATGCCATTGTATTCAGGAGGATTGTGACTGGCAGTGATCACCACACCGAGAGAGGCAGCCAGTTTCACAACCCCAAGTGAAACCATGGGAGTGGTTACAAAATCCGGAGCCAGCAAAACATCAACTTTTTTAAAAGCGAGTACCTTGGCCACTGTTTCAGCAAACATTTTACCCCCAAACCGGCAATCGTAACCCACCACTACACGAGGCACCTCTTCCTTATTAAAAAGCCATATTGACAGGGCTTCCGAAACCCGTGCTACATTGCGTACAGTAAAATCCTGTGCAATCACGGCCCTCCAGCCATCTGTTCCAAACCTGATCCTGTTCATGTGCGTTAAAGCTAATACCAAATACTAATATATGAAAACCGGGCCGGTTTCAATAAGCAGATAAAGGGAATTTGACAAACATACGATATCCTCATACAAACAGGTTGAAGAAAGTTGGAAAGTTGAAAAGTTGAAAGTTGATCTGCCTGGATTTTCCTCAGCCTTTACTTTCCCCTTAGCCTGTAATCGTCGGACGACCTGGAGGCGTCCGACGATTAAGTATGTTGGTGGTGGTCGGCAGTGAGGTGGGTCAGGTACTCCTTTGCTTTCACTACAGACGAAAAACAGGCCAGCTGTTGGCCATCATGAATGAAAATGGCAATCTCTGTAATTTTATCAGATTGTGGCCGTCCACCGGTTGTTTCAACATCTATAATTGCGTACATATCCATGCAAAGATAATTTTGCCTGAGCATTTTTCATTTGACTGGTTGCAAATTTTTTTATTGAACAAATAATATATAGGTTTAGACCTGTTCATGCCTGATTTTTAAATTCAATACGGAATGGCCTGCCAACCCAAAAGTTACTTTCTGC
>CAYOFK010000026.1:0-7459 GCA_964403185.1 uncultured Rikenellaceae bacterium
TTGTTATGAAGTTTAAGCGGGACTATGGGTTCAAACCAGGTTCTGAAGCTAATGGAAGGTACATTGTCCTTTATTATTATCAAACAGGCACTCCAAACAGACAGGTGATCTTTCAGCATGAAAAACAGATGTAAGGGTCTTAATTTAGGTCTTCAATCCAGTAAGCAATTTTGTTAAAAAAAAGATAAAAAAAAAATTTAAAAAGACTTGACTTTTATAAAAAATGTATATCAGTTTTATAATCAGCTTTTTATTTTTTAAGATTTTGGAAATTTTTTTTAAAAATTACATAAACATCAGAAAATCAGTAGAATACAATAATTAGTAGATAAGAATTTGTTAATGAGTAAGTTGTCGTTACCAAGTTCAAGTAATTTTTAGTTTGCATGAAATTTTGCATGGAATTTTATCAAAAAAAACGCTTCTTTAATCAAAATGCCTGATCCATTTATAACGTTTAGTGACACTTTTTTTCCGATTTACATAAATGAACCATTTTATATGAACCGGTGGGGCATGAAATTAGAATAACCCGCAGCAGATTTTATTGATTTTGTGACTTTTTCTTTTCTTTATTTTTTGAATTTCCGCCGCCAAAAAGTGAGAGGTGCACGTATTTCTTAGGATTTTCTTTCATGTCTATGATCAGGAGATCCAGGCTTTGTGTAAGGCTTTCCAGGTTTCTATAGAGTGAATCATTGGTTGCAAGCATGCCTATGGTCCCCTGACCCTGGTTGATATTGGAAAGGAATAATGTTGTTTCAATCAATGTATTGTTCAGATTCCTGGTCAGGCTGGCAATGTTTGAAGCAGCAATTGAATCGGAGATGGAGGAAACATTTCCCAGGATATTTTCCATATCATCCATATTTTCCTTTATGGCCAGTGTAATGGCAGTCAGGTTATTAATGATGGTGGCAAACTGCCCTTCATCGTTTGTCAGAAGGGTGTCTATGGAATAGGCCGATCGTTTGAGATGACGGAGAGTGCCTGTGATATTGTCAAAACTCTCGTTAAAATTTTCCCGGAATTCTTCATTAAAAGTATAGGTTAATACAGCCATCACGGAATCGATTGATCCCAGCAATCTTTCAGCCTTGTTTTTAATGGGCAACATTTGAGCGCTTACCTGTTCCGACAATGATCCTTCCACACTTCCTGCAAGGGTGTCACCTGATTGAGCTGCGGTTTCCGAATCACCAAGATTGAGACGGATGGCTTGTGTCCCCATTAAATCAGCGCTGTATATCTCGGCGACGGTATTTGAAGGTACTACAAAAGCTTCTTCCAGGGCAAAGGTGACCAATAAACGTCCCGGTTGATCCTGGACGAACTGGATCTTTTTTACCAGGCCAACTCTGTAGCCGTTTATCAATACCGGGTTCGATTCCTTTAACCCGTTTACCCTGTTATATACAACATGATAGGAATCAATAGAATCAAAGATGTTCATACCTTTAAAGAAATTGAACAGCCAGACAAACACTGCAATTGCAATCACTACTGCAATCCCGGCTTTGACTTCAGTTCGTATTTTCATCCTGCAATATATTTTGAAAGTGAGGTAAATTTAGTTATTTATTTCCTTCAGGGCTTCAGAGAGGGGGATTATTTTGCCTTCTTTTATGCCCACAATAAATGCGTCTTTAAATTTATTCCTGAGTTCGGACCGGAAGGTTTTTATTTCTTCATAAGAGGAGGCTTTTCCTACGGTGTATTTATACCATGTTCCGGAGCGAATTTCTTCCACATCCTGAAGTCCTTTAAAGAGTTTTGAATTCAACGGGAGTTTCTTTTTCGAAGAAACAACCTGTACAGAAAACATGATTTCCGGACCAGTTTTTGCCGTTGAAATCAGGGACATACTTTCGATCCCGGATTTATACTCTCTGAATGCCCTGAAAATGGCAGAGGCAATATATTCTTGTCCGGATTGGGATTTCAGGTATTCTTCCTCTCTTGAATTTGATATATAACCGGTCTCTACCAAAACGCTTGGCATGGTGGTGTTCCATAAAACCACAAAACCTGCCTGGCGCACTCCCCGGTCATTTCTCCGGGCCCTGTTCTTAAACTGACTCTGGATCAGTGAGGCAAACTCAAGGCTCTGGTCCAGAAACTCATTTTGCATTAAATTGAAAATTATGTAAGACTCGGTGGAATTCGGATCAAATCCTTCATAATTTATGGTATAATCCTGCTCAAAAGTAATGACCGAGTTTTCCTTTTTGGCCACTTCCAGGTTTCGTTCATCGGTATCCAATCCCATGACATAGGTTTCGGGCCCCCACACATTGGGGTTGGAAAACCAGTTTACATGTATGGATATAAAAAGGTCGGCATGTGCCTTGTTGGCAATATCTCCCCGTTTGTGCAATTTCACAAAAACATCCGATTTCCTTGTGTAGATAACCTTTACATCTTTCAGATTATCTTCAATATAAGTTCCCAGTTTTAATGCAATTCCAAGAGCAATGTCCTTTTCTTTTGAGGATCTGCCCAGGGTGCCGGGATCCTTACCACCATGTCCGGAGTCAATAACCACAGTGTTTACCTTGTATGGGTCCTGAGTTGGTTGTGACCACAAATGGTGTGGAATAGCAAGAAGGAAAAAAACAGTAACCAGGAGAAGAGAGTGCATCCTGTCCTGTGATGTATTCCGGTAGCCGGTAACATTCATCTTTTTATCAGAATTCAAACTATGCATCACTTCAGAATAACAGATACTTTACAACTCAAAAGGTTTTCGTTGTAAAAATAATATAATATAGCCCACAAGAAAAAGATAATGACACATTCAAATAACCGCTGTTTAATCTTTTTTAACGTCCTTTTTAATCCTTTGGGGAAACTTTATGTTAAATTTGATGTGAAATACTGCCCGGGGTAGCTTATTACAGAATGAACCGATATTGAGCTTGACAAGTCGCAGAAAACCATACATATATAATTGGTTGTATAACCTTCGTCAGGCGATCCATCTGACCGCCTTTTTGTTTGTTTTCATAGTCATGATGGGGGGTACAAAGTTTGTATTTGCCCAGTCCGGTCTTTCTGATTCCCTGAACATATCAATCCTTCCTGACACACTCAAACGGGAAACTGACAGTATTTTTTCGGACAGCGCATCGGCGGTTAATGATTTCCTGGATGCTCCTGTGGATTATAATGCCAAAGACTCTTTGATTTTTGATGTTACAGGGCGGAAAGTATTTTTGTATGGTGGAGCCCAGGTTGTTTACAAGAACATTACACTGAAAGCTGATTTTATAGAAATGGACCTTGAAAAGAAGGAGGTTTTTGCAGAAGGATTACCAGACAGTACCGGTCAGATTGTTGGTAAACCTGTATTTTCAGAGGGCAGCGAAACTTTTGAATCATCTACAATTACGTATAATTTCGAATCGAAGCGTGCCATTATAACAGGTATTGTCTCACAGTTGGAGGGAGGTTATCTGCATAGTGAAAAAACCAAGAAGGAATCTGATGGATCCATCAACATAGCACAGGGTAAATACACCACCTGTGATGCCGATGAACCGCATTTTTATCTTGCCCTGACCAAAGCTAAGGTTATGCCGGAGGATAAAATTATTTCCGGACCGGCTTACATGGTGCTTGAAGACATCCCTTTACCGCTGGTTTTGCCATTTGGCTTTTTTCCCAATAAAAAAACCAGCACATCGGGCATCCTCATACCGGAATGGGGTGAGGAAAAAAATCGTGGCTTCTTCCTGAGGAATGGTGGCTATTATTTTGCATTGGGGCAGTATTTTGACCTGGCCGTTACGGGTGATATATACTCAAACGGGACCTGGGGTATACGTGTTTCATCCAACTACAGAAAAAGGTACAAATTCAGTGGCAGTCTGAGTTTAAGGTACTACAAGAATGTGTCGGGGGATAAGGATCTGGGTACCTATACCAAGAGCCAGGATTACAATATCATCTGGTCACACAGACAGGATGCCAAAACCAACCCCACAAGTTCATTTTCGGCTCGGGTGAACATGAGTTCCTCGTTATACGATCAAAATCATAGTTATCGAACACCCGGTGACTATCTTACCAACACCAAACAATCCAGCATTGCCTATACAAAGAGGTGGGATGGCAGTCCTTTTAATTTCAATGGCAGTCTCAGCCACAGTCAAAACAGCACAAACCGTACAGTGGATTTGAATTTCCCCAAATTGGCATTCAATATGAACCGGATATACCCTTTCAGGGGATTAGGGGAATCGGGGAAGTCTAAATGGTACAGCAACATAGAATTGAGTTACAGTTCACGATTTGAGAATCGCATATCCACGTATGACTCTATATTGTTCACAGACAAGGTATTCAAAGACATGGATATGGGATACACGCACAACATTCCATTGTTGGCCAATTATAAACCATTCAGGAATTTTAATGTTACTCCCAGAATTCAATATACCGGAACCTTGTACCGAAGTTCCATACGTAAAACCTGGGATCCCGATTTTGTTGATCCCGAAACCGGCCAGATAAAACCATCGGTGGTTCAGGACACCATATACGGTCTGCAATATGCACACTCCTACCTGCCTTCCATTTCCATGTCTCTGAATCCAAGATTGTATGGAATGTACCAGTTTAAAAATCCGGATTCCAGGGTTGTGGCGATCCGTCATGTGATGACACCGGTCCTTAGTTTCTCTTACGTGCCGGATATGAAAGGTTTATCACCTGTTTATTATGACACTGTTCAGGTAGATACGCTTGGAAGGAAACAGGCATACTCTTATTTTGAGGGGGGTATTTTTGGCACCCCTTCCTTAAATGGCCGGGCAGGATCGGTGAACTTCACTCTGAATAATAATCTTGAGATGAAGGTAAGACCGTCTACTTCAGATACAACCTCTGAAATGAAGAAGATTAAATTGCTTGATAATCTCAGGTTCACTACCAGTTATAATCTGTTTGCAGATTCCCTGAATCTGAATCCTTTGTCATTTGCAGGATACGCCACTGTTTTTGAAGGAAAATTCAGATTCAACTTTAACGGATCACTGGATCCTTACGCACTGAATGAAGATGGAGTAAGAATCAATACTTTTGAAATAGTGCAATCGGGCAAACCATTCAGGCTTACAAGGGTCAATGCATCACTGGATTTTTCCATCAGCTCAAAACAAAAACCAAAGTCCGTTCCCGGTGGTATGGGTGACCAGGCCGGCAGGGGCATGGGAGATATGCCTGTAGCCGGAGACTCAATGTCAGAATCAGAAGAAGATCTGATTGCAAGTACACAGCCAGGCAGGTATGCCGACTATGTTGACTTTAGTGTGCCATGGGACTTTTTAATCAGATATAATTTTAACTACTCCAAACAAAGTTTTGTTTCAAAAATAACCCAAACATTAAATTTTTCAGGAAACATCCAGCTGACACAAAAGTGGCGGCTAGGCATGACCTCCGGTTGGGATTTTGAAAGGAATACACTGACTTATACTTCCGTAAACATTTACCGGGACCTTCATTGTTGGGAGATGCGTTTATCCTGGATCCCCATAGGCCAGCATCAAAGTTATACCTTCAGCATCAATGCCAAGGCCAGCATCCTCAAGGATCTGAAATACGAACGCAGGAAAAGCTGGTATGATAATTAGCCGGCGATAAATTAAAAATGATTACTTTTTTTTTTATATTACAACTGATTCCGGATTCTGCCCCCAAAGCATTATTCTATTTACAAAAAACGGAACCATGAAAAAAAAACTTATTAAGACATCCAAGGCACCGAGTGCTATCGGGCCGTACAGCCAGGCGGTTGAAGCAGGCGGAATGCTGTTTATTTCAGGACAGATCCCCATACTTCCTGAAACAGGAGAAATTATTACCGGTGGTATAGTTGATCAGACAAGGCAGGTTCTTAAAAATATCGAATTGCTTTTATCTGCGGCGGGGTACCGGAAAAGGGATGTTGTAAAATCAACGGTGATGCTTGATGACATTAACGATTTTAATGCGATGAATGAAGTGTATGGCAAATTTTACGATGAAGACCCTCCTGCCCGGTCTGCCTATGAAGTAGCAAAGCTTCCAAAAGGTGTGAAAGTTGAGATTGAAACCATTGCTGTAAAAAGCTGAAATATAAGGGACCGTCTCAAAAGGTATTTTCTGTTAAGGAAACAAAACATCAAGTCATATGAAACCGGTCCGTGATTGATGTTGGTGGCAGATTCAAATACGCACCGGAATAGTAAGATGCCGGTTAGAATTGAAAATTATTATGTGGTATATTCGTCGGACCGCCTGGAGCGGGCAGACGGAATAATACTACTGGTGTGATTACGGCGCCCGCTTTTATCAATCTCCCTTAAACAGAAAATAGAGTAATTATACTGTCACAACCTCAAAGTCGATATCAATAATCACTTCCCTGTGTAATTTCACACTGGCTTTATAGGTGCCGGTTTTTTTAATTTGTTCTTCCGGGAGTGTGATCTTTTTCCGCTCGATTTCGAAGCCTTCTTTTTGAAGTGCCTCTGCAATTTGAATATTGTTTACTGACCCGAAAATTTTACCCGTTGAACTGGTTTTTGCACCGATGGACAATGATAATCCTTCCATTTTTTTCGCGAGTCCTTCAGCCACTTCTTTGATTTTAGCTTCTTTATGGGCGCGCTGCCTTTGATTCTCAGCGTGAATTTTCTTTGCAGAAGGTGTGGCCTGTATTGCCAGCCCTTTTGGGATCAGGTAATTTCGTCCAAATCCGTCTTTAACGGCGACGATGTCATTTTTATGTCCCAGGCTTTGGATGTCTTCTTTTAATATAATTTCCATGAGTGCGTCTCCTTACTACTTTAACATATCCGTAACATAGGGTAATAAAGACAGGTGCCGGGCACGCTTTATGGCTTGTGCAACCTTCCTCTGGTACTTTAACGAAGTGCCTGTGATCCTTCTGGGGAGGATCTTTCCCTGTTCGTTAAGAAACTTTTTCAGAAATTCCGGATCCTTATAATCTATATATTTGATCCTGTTTTTCTTGAAACGGCAGTATTTTTTCTTTTTTACATCAACTGACAGGGGTGTCAGGTATCTGATCTCTGATTCATTCTGCGCCATTGATTATTCCTCCACTTTTTTTTCGTTTTGTTCTTTTTTCCTTTTACGTTCGCTGTACTCGATGGCATATTTGTCCATCCTGAATGTTAGAAACCGGATGATCCGTTCATCTCTCCGGTATTCAGTTTCGAGTTTTTCAATCAGCGAACCATCCGTTTTGAACTCAATCAGATAATAAAAGCCAGTTGATTTTTTCTGTATGGGGTAAGCCAGTTTCCTTAATCCCCAGTTTTCTTCATGAACGATCTTACCCTTGTTGTCGGTGATGATCTTCTTGATTTTTTTTACCGCTTCCTTCATCTGAGTATCAGATAAAACGGGAGTTGCAATGAAAACGGTTTCGTACTGGTTCAACATAATA
>CAYOFK010000026.1:7559-22694 GCA_964403185.1 uncultured Rikenellaceae bacterium
ACAATTTGTAATCTGCATTGCTTTAATTCATCATCCTTTAAGTATATTTGCACGAGTATGTAACAGCCCGCTCAAAGATTGGTTCTGAGAGGGAATTTAACCGGAATCTACATTGTTATATGGAAAATTTCATCGTTTCAGCACGGAAGTACCGGCCGGTAAACTTTGATGCAGTAGTTGGACAGAAAACGGTCACTACCACACTGCAGAATGCCATTAAATCAAAGCATCTGGCTCAGGCCTATTTATTTTGCGGGCCAAGGGGAGTGGGCAAAACAACCTGTGCCAGGATCCTTGCCAGGACTATTAATTGTGAAAACATAACCGGTAACACAGAGGCATGTGATCAGTGTGAATCCTGTCAGTCCTTTAATGAATCCCGGTCATTCAATATACATGAACTGGATGCTGCATCCAATAATTCGGTTGATGATATCCGGAATCTGATTGAGCAGGTTCGAATCCCTCCACAGGTAGGAAACTTCAGCATCTATATCATTGATGAGGTCCATATGCTCTCTGCTCAGGCCTTTAATACATTTCTTAAAACCCTTGAAGAACCACCTGCTCATGCCATCTTCATCCTGGCAACCACAGAAAAACATAAGATCATCCCAACAATATTATCGCGCTGTCAGATTTTTGATTTTAACCGCATCAGATTGGATGATATTGTCAGCCGTCTTCAATATGTTGCCGAAAAAGAAAATATCCAGGCTGAACAGGACGCCTTACATATCATTGCCCTGAAAGCTGACGGGGCCATGCGTGATGCCCTCTCAATTTTTGACCAGATTGTTAGTTTCTCAGGTGTCAATATCAGTTACCTGAATGTGATTGAGAATCTGAATGTTCTTGATTATGAATACTATTTCAAGCTGACACAGACCTTTCTGGAAGCAGAAAGTGCGCAAAGCCTGCTGCTGCTTGATGAAATCATTTCCAAGGGATTTGATCCGCATCATCTCATTACCGGACTAAGTAGCCACCTGAGGGATATACTGGTATGTAAAGATCCGGCTACAGTGCAGTTACTGGATGCCAGCGCAAGTTTCCGTGAGCGCTATCTTACCCAGGCTCAAGCCTGTGAGCCTGATTTTTTATTTAAAGCCCTTGATGCTCTCAGTTCGGCAGATGTACAATACAGGATGAGTAAAAATCCGAGATTGTTGACCGAACTGACCCTGATCCGCTGCTGCAGGATTACAGATGGTCCCTCTCAAAAAAAAAAGGCTGAACCAGAGAAATCATCAGGCCGGCAACCGCCAGTCGTGCCCGGCAGTGATGCAAAGGAAGAGCCGTCAGAATCAAAAAGTGACCCGGGATATGTATCAGAACCGCCAACAAAATCACCAACAGACCTGCCAAAAGAATTAAAAAGACCGGACCCTGTCCAGTATGCACCGCGTACCACTTCAATCAAAGCAGGCCTGAATGGGGCAGGGGCTGTAAAAAACGAACCGGATAAAGAGCAGATACAGGCATCCGGAAACCGGACAAAAAGAGAAGAATCTTTTACCCAGGACCAATTGATAGAGAAATGGATGGAATATTCTGAACGGATACGTGAGAATAAACCCCGTTTGGCCACGGCACTTAAAACACAAACTCCCAAAATTGAAAAGGATGGTCTCATTGTTGTGGAAATGGAAAACAGCAATCAGAAAGACGATTTTGTTAACTATCTGAAGAACGAGATCCAGGAGTATTTAAAGCAGGCCCTGAAAAATGACAGGATACATATAACGGCCATTGTGAAAGATGCAGGTCCCCTTGATCATAAACCGTATACCGAAGAAGAAAAATTCAGGCATTTAAGTGAAAAAAATCCAAACCTGCTTACCTTGAAGAAAAAGCTTGGACTTGATTTTGAATGACTTATGACTCTCAGGGAGCGTGTGTATCAACAACTGTTTATCATTGTTTTGCACGGCTCGTTTTATTAAATTTGTAAACTTATTTAACAACAATAAAATCAATCAAAAGATTATGAACGGAGAAAAAATCAGCTTTCAAAACGGAATTATTAACGTTCCTGATTTCCCAATTATACCATTTATTGAAGGCGATGGAACAGGGCCGGATATATGGGCAGCTTCGGTGAAAGTTTTCGATGCAGCTGTTGAAAAAGCGTATCAGGGTAAGAAAAAAATCATGTGGAAAGAAGTGTTGGCGGGACAGAAATCATTTGATACTTCCGGAGAATGGCTCCCTCGTGAGACCCTTGATACAATTTCAGAATACAGGGTAGCCATAAAAGGTCCTCTTACCACTCCCGTTGGAGGGGGTATTCGATCCCTGAATGTTGCCCTGCGTCAGAAACTCGATCTGTATGTTTGCCTGAGGCCTGTGCGTTACTATAATGGCGTGCCTTCACCTGTGAAAGATCCCACTACAACGGATATGGTTATTTTCAGAGAAAACTCAGAAGATATATATGCCGGTGTGGAGTGGATGAGCGGGACCAGGGAGAATGAAAAAGTCATGAATTTTCTTGTGAAGAAAATGGGTGTCTCCCAGATCCGGTTTCCTGAAACCACTTCCATTGGTGTGAAACCCATATCCAAACAAGGGACCGAACGACTTGTGAGAGCCGCTATTGAGCATGCCATTGAGGAGGGACGTCCCTCTGTTACAATTGTGCATAAGGGAAACATAATGAAGTTTACAGAAGGCCAGTTTAAACAATGGGGATACGATCTGGCTGAACGTGAGTTTGCCGGTCAAACATTCAGCTGGCAGCAATACGACCGTATCAGGGAAGAACATGGTACCGACGCGGCAAACAAAGCTCAGAACGAAGCGCTTGAGGCCGGCAAAGTTCTGGTTAAGGATGTGATCGCAGATGCCTTTTTACAGCAGATCCTGACCAGACCCGGAGAGTACTCCGTTATTGCAACAATGAACCTGAACGGGGATTATATTTCTGATGCACTTGCAGCCATTGTTGGTGGAATTGGCATTGCGCCGGGAGCAAACATCAACTACGAAACCGGACATGCCATCTTCGAGGCCACACATGGGACGGCTCCAAAATATGCAGGATTGGATAAAGTTAATCCCGGATCACTTATTTTATCGGGAATGATGATGTTTCGATACATGGGCTGGAAAGAAGTCGCAGAACTGATTATTAAAGGATTGGAAAAATCCATACAAAATAAGCATGTGACGTATGATTTTGAAAGACTCATGGACGACGCCACCCTGTTGAAATGTTCAGAGTTTGGAGATGAAATCATTAAGAATATGTAATTTACCTGAGTATTAATTCTAATCTTTTTAAACAAACCATGTTATCATCAAAAGTTGAAGAACTATTAAACGCGCAAATTGAAAAGGAAACGTATTCCTCCCATTTATACCTGGCCATGGCCTCATGGTCAGAGAACAACGGTTATGAAGGAATCTCTCAATGGTTGTATGCACAAGCCGATGAAGAACGCCATCACACCATCCGATTCATCCGTTATGTGAATGAACGGGGCGGAAAGGCCATCATTTCTGAAATAAAAAAACCACCTGATTCCTATCCCGGAATTAAGGAAGTCTTTGATGATGTGATGAACCACGAACAGTTTATTTCTGCTTCGATTAACGATATCGTTGCCTTGTGCATCAATGAGCATGATTATACCACCCATACCTGGTTGCAATGGTTTGTGGCTGAGCAAATTGAAGAGGAAGCATCTGTTCAGGCAATTACTGATAAACTCAAACTGGTGGGTGAACACAACATGTATATGTTCGACAGGGACATCATGAGCATGCGTGAGTCCGGCTCCGGCACAGGGGAGCCTGGCACATAAGCGGGCAGGCTGAAGTCGAAGGAGGACCGGAGACCTGCCAACGCTCGAAGGTCCCTGCCTGACCGGCAGACCGGGCTGGAACTGTTGAAGGTTTCAGGTTGACGGAAGTTGTTACGCAAACCTGCTTTTTGACTTTCAACTTCTCCGATGGAATGAGAACGATCTGTCTGCTTTACAAATATCCACCTGTTATTCTGACGGATATTGATGCACCTTAACCAGTGGTACCATGCCCCGTTCCGGTCTGATAATTGTATTCCGATCCAAATATGCTGTGAGGAATGAAATACACCAGTAATGTGGCGATTCCGGCAAAGTAAACCGACCAGCGGTTTCGTCTGTCGCCCCTGTTAAGATATGCGGCAACCACCCAAAACAGCAATTCAACCACAACCTTGTTATCAGTCCAGTCATGTCCGAACGGAATACCGGACCAATACACACCAAATGCATAATACTGCACCATGGGTCCAAATACAAAACCACCCAGGATGAATGAAATTAATGTACCCCATATCATCCATTTATAGTTGCCATTAACCAGGGCTTCCAAAACTGTTCGGATGGCAAAAGCCATGGAAATAAAGATGACCAGCACATGAATGAATAAAACCCAGCCAGGTACGGAGGCTTTGTAGCGTGCAAAAATTGGAGTGTCACCTGTAATTGAAACAGGTTCTTCTTCGTGGTCCGTAATGAAAACGAAAAATTCATATTTACCGGCCCGCTCCTGCAGACCTGGCAGTTCTGCACCTGTACCTTGTACCGATTCTGTCTCCCAACGCCTCCGGAATTCATATACACCAGATTCCATCTCAGCCACACTCCAGTCGTCATTCGATTTATACCGCCGGTATTTAACATGCCCTGTCACACCCTCAGGCACAGGATCAATAAGCATGATCTTCAGGTCTGTACCAATGTTTTCGCTTCTGAGGAATTTGAAATTCACTGTTCCTGAATTCGTTTCAAATTTGCCTTCAAGGGGATAGGTGGGGCCGGTTTTGTCCTGGTATGAAAGACAAACTATGGTGATTAAAACAGCCAGTACCCAAAAGATGACGGATCTTAACATGTCAAAAGTGTTTATGGTTTGAGCGGGTAAAAATAATGCTTTTGTTTAAATCCAAAACATTTAATATGTGATATTTTGCATAGAACCTTATTTGTTTATAAATATTTTGTATATTTGACCAGTTGGTTTAACCAGAAGGTTTATTTTTATTGTAATGTAAATGATCAAAGCATCCGGCAAGGACCCATCATCGGAAACCAGGAAACAGATCCTGAATGCAGCCAGGAAAGTGTTTACAAAACATGGCTATGCAGGTGCCAGAATGCAGAAAATTGCCGATGAGGCCCGGATCAATAAAGCCCTGCTGCATTACCACTTCAGGAATAAAGAGACTCTTTTTGAGCATATCTTCATCGAAGCACTCCAAACTATTCAGCCAGCTTTATTGGATGTTCTCAACTCAGAAGTTCCTTTTTTTGATAAGATCAGAATGTTTTGTCAGGAATACATTGAAATGCTTCAGGCAAATGCTTTTATTATTGGATTTGTGGTAATGGAGGTCAACAGGAATCCGTTGCGACTGGTGGGGCATATTAAGAAAGCGGGATTGAAGGCCCCGGCCATAATGGTTAGGCAAATAAACCACGAAATAGAGAAAGGGAATATTAATGATATCAATCCCAATCAACTGATTATCAATATCATCTCCCTGTCGGTATTTCCCTTCCTTGGGCGCCCCATTTTGAAGGGAATACTAAAGATTGAAGAATCAGAATTTGACGCACTGATTGAAGAACGTAAGAAAATGATCCCTGAATGGGTAATAAGATCTATTGCGAAGAACTGATGCCGGTGTTCCGCATGATGGCAGTTTGTCAAAAGTTTTTAAGATACATGCCGGCTTTTCAAAATGTAATTTTTGCACGTATGAACCAAGCTTACAAAATTTTCAAAAAAATGAAACCCGGTATTTTCCTGATCGTACTCACAGAACTGCTTTCCACTACTGGGGGTGTGGTGGCGCAGGAGCCTGTTCTCCTTACAATAGACGAATGCTATGACCGGGCTGAAAAAGCCTATCCACTGAGAAAAAACAGGGCAACTTATGAACAGGAATCTGAGTTGAAGGCAAAAAATATCAGCACCGGTTATTTTCCACAAATGACCTTCAATGCCGAAGCTAAATATCTGTCTGAGGTTATTGATCTCAACACAGTATTGCCGATACCCGGATTCAGCATTCCATCACCACCAAAAGACCAGTTTAATTTTTTCGTCACCCTCAATCAGTTGATCTTTGACGGGGGCATCATTAAAAATAAAAAGGCCATTGAGGAATCCCTGGTACTGACAAACACACAGGCTTTGGAAGCAGATCTGTATCAGCTCAGAGGCAGGGTAAACCTGGTATATTTCAGCATTTTGTTTCAGCAATATAACGACAGTTTATTCGCACTTTCGGTGAAGGAACTCAAAGAGCGGATAAGAATTGGTAGTTCTGCAGTGCAAAACGGCACCATGCTTCAGGCCGATTTGGATATTCTGAAGGCTGAGCAGGTGAGGCTGGAACAGAATATCATTGAGAATATATTCAACATCAGGAAGAGCCTCGGGTATTTAGGAACATTAATAGATTCTGTTTTAACGGAGAACACCATTCTGACCAGACCCGGGATCATTCTGGATTTTGAATCGCCCATCAACCGACCGGAGACGAAACTTCTGACGTACCAGAAACAACAACTGGACCTGAAAAAGAAGCTGGCAACTTCAATGCGCATGCCAAAAATCTCAGGTTTTGGTCAGCTTGGCTACGGCCAGCCGGGCTTGAACCCTCTGAATGAGAACTTTGCCGGTTATTACATATTGGGTGTAAGATTGTCCTGGAATATTTTTGACTGGAACCAGGCCCGGCGCGATAAAGACGTCCTGGGCCTGAACCAGATGCGCCTCGATTACCAATTGGAAACTTTTAATCACAATCTCGATCTGGAATTGGGACGGGAACGCGAGGACATTCAAAAGTTCAAAGCCATGATCCTGAAGGATGATGAATTGATCAGCCTGCGGGAAAGAATACTTTTGAGCTCTGCATCAAAACTCGATAACGGGGTATTACAAGCTGCAGATTATGTCAGGGATTTTAACCAATGCATGACCGCACGCATAAAACAAAACATACATGAACTTTTCCTGCTCCAGGCAAAATTCAATTACAGTACATTAAAAGGAAATACACTAAACAATGACGATCTATAAAAAATTATTTGTTCCGGGGGCCATAGGTTCCCTGCTGACTGTGTTAATCATGACACCATCCTGCCGGTCCGCCGGGGATCTGTCTGATGCATACGGAAATTTTGAAGCAACCTCTGTATTTATTTCACCTGATGTGCCGGGCAAACTTCTCCGGTTTGTTGTGGCCGAGGGGGAATATATCGACAGCGGCACCCTTGTGGCCATTGTGGATACCATGGGGTTCTATCTGAAATTGTGTGACCTGCATGCTCAGAAAAATGCAGTTGAATCCAGGATCCTGAATCTTTCGGCCCGGTCGGCTACGCTTTCGGAGCAACTGAATACGCTTGACGTTGAGTTTAAGAGAGCACGAAGATTGTTTGAAGATGGGGCTGTCACAGAACAATTGATGGATGAGTTGAAGGGCAAAAAAAAGGTCTTGTTAAGTCAAATTTCAGCCGTTGAAATTCAGAAAATATCCATCAAAAGTGAGATCTCCGTCCTGGAACAAAAAGAATTACAAATGAGAGATCAGTTTGAGCGTTGTTTTATCAGGAATCCGGTTTCCGGAACGGTTCTGGAAAAATATGCCGAACAATATGAAATGTCCATGGCAGGCAAGCCTCTTTATAAAATCGCGGACCTTTCCACACTTGAACTGAAAGTGTATGCAGCAGGAACCGACTTACAAAGAATAAAAATAGGAGAAACAGTCAGGGTGTTTGTGGACCGGGATGAACAGACAAACTCGGAAATTGAAGGAATTGTTAGCTGGGTATCTTCACAAGCTGAGTTCACTCCAAAGATCATTCAGACCAAAGAGGAACGGGTGCATCTTGTTTATGCAGTAAAAATTCTGGTTGAAAATGACGGCAGCCTGAAGATTGGCATGCCGGGAGAAGTAGTTTTTCCTGAACTGAATGCTGAATGAATATGATAGATATACGGGATGTTTCCAGAAAATTCGGCAATGTAACCGCTGTTGATCATGTCAGTTTAAAAATTGACAGGTCAGAGATCTTTGGAGTCATTGGTCCCGACGGTGCAGGAAAAACCACCCTTTTCAGAATGATCACTTCACTTTTGCTTCCGGATGAGGGAGACCTGTTTGTTAATGGCCTGGATGTCAGGAAAGACTACAGATCCATACGCAGGATCACCGGATATATGCCCGGCAGGTTTTCTTTGTATCACGATCTTACGGTGGAAGAAAATCTTCAGTTTTATGCCACAGTTTTCGGGACTACTGTGAAGGAACATCACGATCTTATTAAAGATGTTTATTCCCATATTGAACCCTTTAAAAACAGGCAGGCAGGGAAGCTCTCCGGAGGGATGAAACAAAAACTGGCTCTTTCATGTGCGCTGATCCACCGTCCTGTGATCCTGATATTGGATGAACCCACAACCGGAGTTGATGCAGTATCCAGAAAAGAATTCTGGGAAATGCTGAACAGGATCAAAAAGGAAGGGATCACCATACTTGTATCCACACCATACATGGACGAAGCAACACAATGCGACAGGGTTGCCTTTATGCAAAAAGGTAAAATATTAACTGTGAACCCGCCCGGTGAGATCGTTAAAAGCTATAAAAGAACCATTGTGGCAGCCCGGTCAGGCGATATGTACCGCCTGGTAACGGATTTGCGCTCCCATTATGATGCATATTCATCTTTATTGTTTGGCCACGAAGTTCATTATACATCAAAAAGCGGGGATGCCGACCTTGATTCCCTGAGATCTTTTCTGAACGATAAAGGTCATGAGAATGTTGAACTGAGGACAGTGGATCCCATTATTGAAGATACTTTCCTGGATCTTATGAAAAGCAATTCTGAAACATAAGTCAGGAAAGGGATGAATCATGGTTTGTGAGATGACTCTGATGTTTTTAATACCTTAACATATTATGTAAATGACGCCAAAAGAATCAGTAATAAGTGTTTGCGATCTCACAAAAAAGTTTGGCAGTTTTGTTGCCAATGACACCCTGAATTTCGAAGTATACAAAGGGGAGATCTTTGGTTTTCTTGGGGCCAACGGAGCCGGAAAAACAACGGCCATTAAGATTCTCTGTGGTTTGTCGTATCCGACTAGCGGCAGTGTCAGGGTTGCTGGTTGTGATGTGTACACCGAATCGGAGAAACTTAAGAAAAATATCGGGTACATGAGCCAGAAGTTCACTCTGTATGAAGATCTTACAATTTCTGAAAACATCCGGTTTTATGGCGGCATTTACGGATTGTCCCGGAACAGGATCAAAGAGAAAAGCAAAGAACTTATATCAAAGTTTGATCTTGAAAAGGAGAAACAAAGAACCATTGCCCAGATCCCCCTTGGGTGGAAACAAAAGCTTGCATTTTCAATTGCCATTTTACATGAGCCCAGGATTGTATTTTTGGATGAACCCACAGGGGGTGTGGACCCGGTTACCAGGCGACAGTTTTGGGAATTGATCTATGAAGCATCAGGGCGGGGCATGACCGTATTTGTAACTACACACTATATGGATGAGGCGGAGTATTGCGACCGTGTAAGCATTATGGATGAAGGAAAGATTGTTGCGCTGGACACCCCTGAAAATCTGAAAGCAGGGTATGGGGCAGCCAATATGGATGAAGTCTTTGTGAAGATCGCACGATAGAAATAAGCACTCAAAAAGGAGTTTAATGAAGAGCTTTCTTGGTTTTATTAGAAAAGAGTTCCTGCATATCTTTCGAGATTTCAGGACCATGCTTCTTTTATTTGGGATGCCCGTAGCTCAAATTCTGATCTTTGGTTATGTCGTTACAAATGAAGTTAAAGACATACCAATAGCCATTGTTGACCATTCAAATGACGAAGTTACCAGAGAACTCACTTCCAAACTCATTTCATCCGGATACTTCAGGCTTGTAAAAACCCTGCATGGTGAACCGGAGATTGAATCCATGTTTACAAGCGGTGAAGTTAAAGAAGTTCTGATATTTGAATCCGGGTTCTCAAAGAAACTTGAAACGGAGGGCCGGGCTTCTGTTCAAATACTGGCTGATGCTTCAGATCCGAATATTGCCAATCTGATTGTCCATTATACCGGGGGGATCATGACCGATTACATTCGTAAGAAAGCCGTGGCTTCCGGTACCGGGGGACTGATCATTCCGGAGGTGCGTATGATGTTTAACCAGAGCATGAAGGGGGTGTATATGTTTGTTCCCGGCACCATGGCTTTGGTACTCATGTTGATCTCCGCCATGATGACCTCTATTTCCATTGTCCGTGAAAAGGAACTCGGCACCATGGAAGTACTGATGATCACTCCTGTGAAACCGGCACAGATCATTGTTGGCAAAGTCATACCCTATATTGTTTTAAGTTTTATAAATGCCGTCCTGATCATTGCCCTGGGATTTCTTGTATTTGGTCTTCCGGTGCGCGGAAGCCTCCTTTTGCTGCTTGCAGAAAGCCTGCTGTTCATTTCGCTGGCTTTGTCCATTGGCATCCTGATATCCACTGTGGCAAAGACACAGCAAGTAGCGATGTTTATCAGCTTGTTTGCCTTGATGTTGCCTACTATGCTTCTTTCAGGCTTTATATTTCCTGTTGAAAACATGCCACTGGTACTGCAATGGCTCACCCACATCATGCCGCCGAAATACTTTATCATCATCATAAAAAACATCATGATCAAAGGTGAAGGATTTCTTTATGTCTGGAAAGAGACCCTGATATTGATTTCAATGACCGTATTTTTTCTGGTGGTTGCCATAAAAAAATTTAAGGTAAGACTGCAGTGAATCATTTCAAAACACCATGAGGACCATCATCTATATAGTGCAGAAAGAATTCATCCAGGTGCTCCGGAACAGGGTGATGCTTCCAATGATCATTGTGGTACCAATTATCCAATTGCTTGTTCTTATTTATGCGGCCACAATGGAGATGAAGAGCATTGACATGTTCATTGTTGACAAAGACCTTACATTAACATCGCGTGCATTGGTAAACAAGTTTGAAGGGTCGCCATTTTTTGTCATTTCGGGCCGTTCGTTTTCAATACAAGAGGCAGAGGAAGCCCTGAAAAGAGACCGGTCGGATGTAATACTTCACATACCTCATGGATTTGGGGCCAGTCTGCCGGATGGGGGGTCTCCGGAATTGCAGGTGCTTATTAATGCCATTAATGGTATGAAAGCCGGCTTAATAAATGCCTATACGCTGAATATAATAAATGATTTTAACCGTGAGATCCGTTCTGAGTTGCCGCAAACCCTTCCCGGCAATGATCTGCAGATCGTGGAGACGGATTACCGTTACTGGTTTAACCCGGAATTGAATTTTAAACATTTTATGCTGCCGGGCATCCTGGTCATCCTGGTAACACTCATGGGAATGTTCTTATCCGGGATCAGTCTGGTTCGGGAAAAGGAGTTGGGAACCATCGAACAGATCAATGTATCCCCTGTCCGGAAGATCCTGTTTATCGTCGGAAAACTGGTTCCATTCTGGATCATTGCCATGTTTGAACTGGCCTTCGGACTGGTGCTGGGGAAATTGTTGTTTGACATACCCATCAGGGGAAGCCTGGTGTTGCTTTTTGGTTTTTCATCCATATACCTGGTGGTAGTAATGAGTATAGGGTTGTTGTTCTCAACTATGGCGCAAACACAGCAGCAAATTATGTTTCTGTTCTTCTTTTTCATCATCGTTTTTATACTTATGAGTGGATTATTCACACCCACGGAAAGCATGCCTGTATGGGCCCAAAAGGTAAACATCATTAATCCGCTCGCATATTTTATGCGTGTGATCAGAATGATCATGCTGAAAGGTTCGGGATTTAGGGATGTATTCAGAGAAATTGTATCGCTCTCCATTTATGCGGTGGCCGCACTTTTACTGGCTACCTGGCGCTACCGTAAAACAACCTGAAAAAATATTTCGTCTAAAACATTTGATAAATAGTAGCTGCCAACTTGTCTGCCGGGAGGCAGATGTGCACTCCTTCTGTTCCGGTCCGGCATGACATTTTCTTTTTTCTAATGAATTAACCCGGATTATTCAAAATAATCCGGGTTAATTCATAAATTTGATAAAACCAAAATTCCAAACGCTATGGCATTTAATCCGGCGGTTGAACTTCAAAAAATTATGAATCTCAGTCCCTTTGACGGGGTGAATCCGGTTATTTCTGATTCGGCTACATTTGCTTTTTCAGGTTCTGAACTGATGGCAGATACCTTTGAGGGGAAAACGGAAGGCTGTTTTCTTTACAGCAGGCACTGGAATCCAACAAATCATAAGCTGGCCGATGCTTTAACAGCGATGGAAGGCGCAGAGGCCGGTTGGGTCACGGCGTCCGGTATGGCAGCCATAACCTCTACCATATTTCAGATATGCAATACGGGCGATCACATCGTTTCAAGCAGGACCGCTTATGGCGGAACCTTTGCATTTTTCAGCAAGTATCTGCCCGTGAAATTCGGGATAGAAGTCACCTTTGTGGACATCACAAACCTGGAAGAGGTTAAAAAGGCTGTGCGGCCCAATACCAGGATCATCTATACGGAATCCATGACCAATCCCTTGCTGGCCATTTCAGACCTGCCATCCCTTTCGAAGATAGCGCATGATCATGATTGCAAGCTGGTTGTAGACAACACCTTCACACCCATGATCTTCTCTCCGTTAAAACTTGGGGCAGACATTGTGGTTTATAGTATGACAAAATTTATAAACGGTAAGAACGACTGTTTGGCCGGTGCCATCTGTGGTCCGGAAACGTTTATTAATGAATTGATTGATGTGAATACCGGAACGGCCATGTTATTGGGTCCGGTACTGGATTCCATGCGGGGCGCCTCCATATTAAAGGCTTTGTACACCCTTCATGTCAGATTGCAAAAGCACAGTTTCAATGCGATGTATCTGGCAGAAAGAATGAAAGAGGCCGGTTTAAAGGTGACCTATGCGGGTTTGCCAGACCATCCCGGCCACGAATTGATGACCCGGACCATGAATGCCCTGTTCGGATATGGCGGAATGATTGCCATTGACCTTGAGACCTCAGAAAAAGCAAACCATATGATGGTGTCCATGCAGGATAAAGGCGTAGGATACCTGGCTGTGAGCCTTGGATATTTTAAAACTTTGTTCAGTAACTCCGGAACCAGCACATCTTCGGAAATCCCCTTAGATGAGCAAAAAAGAATGGGATTGTCTGAAGGCCTCATCCGGTTTTCTGTCGGGCTTGATATGGATATTGAACATACCTGGGAACTGATAGAAAGCAGCCTTAAAGAGACAAAAATTCTTCAGTCAAAAGGCTAAATGTCAAAAGGCCCTGGTAAGGATTATACTTTTCAACTTTTTGACCCTGTGGCTCCTGTTTTCAGGCTACTCAGGCAATCAGGGCAGATGGCTGTCCAACAGATCTCTGATCTTTTGTGAATCCCATTTGGCGGCACCCTTTTTCTTCATCAGGACCTTCCCGCCGGGGCCGACCAGAAAGGTGGTGGGAATGGAGTTGGTTTTAAAGATTTCAGGACTCTGATAATGCTGGATGTACACCGGAAATGTGTACCGGTTCTTGTTAATGAATTCTTTAATCTCAGCGGGGTCTTCCTGACTGATCATCACAAAAGCCACCCTGTCTTTATAATCGGCATACAAACGTTCAATACCGGGCATTTCTGCAACACATGGCGGACACCAGGTAGCCCAGAAATTCACGAAAATCAACTGGTCCTTAACCTGGTCCAGATAAAACGGATGGCCGTCGGGAGTTGAAAGCGGCCATCTGTAGTCAGCATCAGTGAGGCCGGCATCAGCGGGAGAATGAATTCTGAACGGGGCCCTGAGCGTGCTTTTGATGAAAAACGAAGCAATATGCGTTCGCGTACCGGGAATGAGCATCAGGAGAATTATTACAAATAATAAGGCATCTGTGATCTTTGACCACTTGCTTTTCCTGCTGTAATATTTTTTAATATTCCTGAGAAACTTTTTCATTATTTAAGCCTGCTAAAAGGATTGGGTCGGTATTTAAAGGCATTTTCATCAATGGCCCTGCCTGCTCCATATTTTTCCCTGAAAGCCATAAGGGTTTCATGAAGTTTATCAATTGTGGATTCCAGGGTATCATGTTCCGGCTCCAAAAGAGGAGTGGATGTTTCGTGTAACCTGGGATCTCCCAGTAGCAATAAATTATTCAAGCTCATTTCTGTAACAAAAACTGAGACAAAGATACTATCTGTAACCGAAGGATGAAACCCCTTGGAGATGATCCAATTCCTGTCCGTCTAATGTTTGGTACCTCTTCATCAGGTTTGATGTCAGACAGGAATGCACCGGCAATATTCCGATCAGGTCGCCGGTGTTGATAAGCTTAAACGATTTCCGGTCCATGCTGAGAATGCCATGTTCCTGGGAGATTGAAGTCACGAAATTTCCTTTACCCATGAATTGCCAGCCTTTTTCTTTCAACAAAGCAGCATATCCAAACACTTTTGTACCTGAAATTTCAAGGAATTCTTTTGATAAATGGACGGCTCCACCGTATAAAACCACTTCGTTTCGTTCCGGATACCTGGCAACAACAGGGCATGCCACAGCAACAGCTATATCGTCAATGCTGCACACGCCCAGAGTGTATTGCATGAGATCGTAGAAAACAAAATTTCCGGGCCTCAATTCATCCACGCCATAAAAATCATCAAGCACTGTACCGGAGGGAGTATCACCCAGGGAGATCAGCAAAGTGGAGCGGCCGGTTTCAAATGTATTTTTTAATCGCAAAAGTTGGTTCATTGCATCTTTGAACAACCCTTGAATGCTTTCTGATGCATTGTATGTATTCCCGGTATGGGAAAGAAATCCTTTTAAAGCCAGACCTTCAGAGTTCTCTATGGCTTTGATCGTAGCGGAAATACGATCCTCCCCCGTGGCAGGCAATCCTGAACGTCCGTAGCCTGTATCGATCTCAACCCATGCATTGACGGTACTTCCCGTGAATTTCCGGAAGGCCGGGATCGCATCCTTGTCGGAAATAAGAACATCCAGTTGCACGGTTCTGCTCAAGCCGGCTAACCG
>CAYOFK010000027.1:0-21811 GCA_964403185.1 uncultured Rikenellaceae bacterium
CCTCAAACATTTGCACTGCACAGGCCTTGCTTGCAACCATGGCGGGCATGTTTGCAGTTTATCACGGACCTGAAGGGCTCAAAAGGATTGCGGAACATGTGCATCATTCTGCCTCAGCACTATCTGAAAAACTCGGGTCTCTTGGATGTGAGCAGTTCAATGAGGACTATTTCGATACCCTGAAGATAGGTTTGCCAGAGGGCATTACAGCAAATCAAATTGAAAAACAGGCGCTTAGTACTCAGGTTAATTTCAGGTATATAGATGAACATACGGTTGGTATCAGTTTGAATGAAACCACAACCCTGGCGGATCTTTCCCTGATTGTTGAAATTTTTTCACAGGTAATGGGCAACCCTTCCACTTCAACATCTCAACCCGCCCCAAAAACAACATTTAATAAAAAATTCAATCGTACAACAGACTTTCTTTCCCTGGATCTTTTTCATCGTTTCAGGTCGGAGTCGGAAATGATGCGGTATATTAAGAAGCTGGAACGTAAGGATGTGTCACTCACCCATTCGATGATCTCACTTGGTTCCTGTACTATGAAGCTCAATGCCGCAACTGAGATGCTGCCGATAACCTGGCCGGAGTTTGGCGCCTTGCATCCCTTTTGTCCTGACGACCAGGCTGCAGGATATCTGGAGCTTATAAACGAGCTCGGGGAAGACTTAAAAAGAATCACCGGTTTTGATGCGGTTACTTTTCAGCCCAATTCCGGGGCTTCCGGGGAGTACACCGGCCTGTCTGTCATCAGGGCATACCATGAGAACAGGGGGGAAGGCCACAGGGATATTGTTCTGATACCTGCTTCTGCACACGGCACAAACCCGGCAAGTGCGGTGATGGCGGGCATGAAAGTGGTTGTGGTGGATTGTGATGAGCAAGGGAATATCGATCTGGACCATCTGACAGAACTCGCCGTCCGGCATCGTGATCAACTATCGGGCTTTATGGTTACCTATCCCTCCACTCATGGCGTTTTTGAGGAAGATATTATTAAAATGATCGGGGTGATTCATGAAAATGGCGGTCAGGTTTATATGGATGGCGCCAACATGAACGCCCTGATAGGTTTCACTAATCCTGCAATTATAGGCGCTGATGTTTGCCACCTGAACCTGCATAAAACATTTGCCATTCCTCATGGGGGAGGAGGCCCCGGAATGGGACCGGTAGCCGTGGCCAGACACCTCACCCCGTTTTTGCCCTGCCACCCGTATAGAGAGACAACTTGCGACACCTCAATAACGGCGGTATCCGCCGCACATTTCGGTAGCGCCAGTATATTGCCTGTTTCCTATGCCTATATTAAAATGCTGGGTGGTGAGGGACTGACCAATGCAACAGCCTTTGCCATCCTGAATGCAAACTACCTTGCAAAATCCCTAAACCAGTATTTTGATGTGTTGTACACCGGTAAGAATGGTTTCGTTGGACACGAAATGATATTGGATTGCAGAAAGTTTAAACAAAAAACCGGGATTACCGAACTGGATATCGCAAAACGCCTGATGGACTATGGTTTTCATGCTCCAACTCTTTCATTTCCGGTACCCGGAACACTGATGGTGGAACCAACCGAGAGTGAATCAAAAGAGGAACTGGACCGTTTCATTGAAGCCATGAAAAGCATCTTCAATGAGATCCGTGAAATTGCAAATGGTGAAGCAGATTATGAAGATAACGTGCTAAAGAACGCCCCCCATACCGAGCAAGTTGTGGTTTCTGATAATTGGAACCATCCCTATAGCCGTGAAAAAGCAGCATTTCCTCTAAAATGGATCAGGGATAATAAATTCTGGCCGGCAATCAGCCGGATTGACGATGCCTATGGTGACCGTAACCTGGTATGTGATTGCACTCCGGTTGACGCATACAGACAGGATCTGTATGGCAGTAAGTAGTAGACAGGGAACTGAAATCAATGTTAATTTCCAAAAAACAAACTCCAAAGGTCAAATAAATCACAAAATCCAATCATCAAATCCCAAACGGTTTGGATCTTGGTATTTGGTTATTGGATATTATTTGAAATTTGTATTTTGTTATTTGTAATTTAATTCGGGAATCCTGGTTCTTCATTTCATTGCTTGTATGATTACCTTCTCAAGAATGCTGCCAAGGGTTTGACCCGTGGCGCGAATTTGTCTTGGGATCACACTTTCAGCACTCATGCCCGGTACGGTATTGATCTCCAGGAAATATAATGTATCCTTTGACAGGATGTAATCGATCCGCACAATTCCTGAACATCCCAGGCTGTTGTATATTTTAGCGGACAACGACCTGCATTGTTCAGCCACCGCTTCAGGGATTTTGGCCGGAGTGATCTCCTCAGCCATTCCTGCAGTATATTTGGCTTCATAATCAAAAAATTCATTCTTGCTGATGATCTCGGTTAAAGGGAGAACCTCCAGCTTGTTCCCAAGCTTAACCAGCCCGCAGGTCAGTTCCGGACCTTCAATGAACTCCTCAAGGAGGATCTCTCCATCTTCAGCGAAGGCTGAGTCCAGTGCAGATTCCAGACTGTTGGCATCGTTAACCTTTGATATCCCCACGCTGGAACCACTGTTATTTGGTTTAACAATGAAGGGATAAGACAGTCCGTGACCGGTATGAGGATCTTCTTTCCTGATGAGTACGCTCTGCGGGGTTGTGATACCAACTTTTTCGAGATAGGCTTTACACGCAAACTTATTAAAAGTGAGGGAAGAGATCCCCGCGTTGCAACTGGTATAAGGAATTTTCAAGAGGTCGAAATAGGATTGCAGAATGCCATCTTCCCCAGGTGTTCCATGTATTGCAATCAATGCACAGTCAAATGTGAGGGTTTGATCTTCAAGTTGAACCGTAAAATTGGATTTATCAAGCGGCAGGACCTGATCGTTGATATGGGCCGCCCAGCCATCGGCAGAGATGATGATTTTATAAACATTAAATTTGCTGCGATCAAGGGATTTTTCAATTTCAGCAGCGCTGTTAATGGATATGGTGTATTCAGGTGAAAACCCTCCGGCTACAATGGCTATGTTTTTTTTACTGGCCTGGTTCATGTAATAAATACTTATTGTTTTTTCGACAAATACGCTGAAAGGATCTGATGAGCTGCTGTAAATGCACTCAATTCATCAGACACCACTTTCTTTTCAAGCTTTTTAAGGTTCCTGATGATGTCAGGGTTATTATAGAAATCACGTTTTATGCCCTGTTCGATGGTTTGGTGCATCCAATAGGCAGATTGTTCCCTGCGGTTTTTATGAAACCAATCATTGGAACGGACCAGGCTGAAATAGTCAAGGATGACCTCCCATATTTCACGGAGACCATTTCGGGTCAGTGCGGAACAGGTATGCACCACAGGGGTCCATCCCGATTCTGCCGGGGGATAAAAATGCAATGCATTCAGAAAATCGGTACGCGCCTGTTCGGCTCTTCTGATGTTGTCTCCATCGGCTTTAGTGACGGCAATGGCATCGGCCATTTCCATGATCCCCCTTTTGATGCCCTGAAGTTCATCACCCGATCCCGGCAGCATCAGCAACAGGAAAAAATCAACCATTGAGTAAACAGATGTTTCAGACTGGCCCACGCCAACCGTTTCCACTATGATGGCATCAAATCCGGCAGCCTCGCATAGCGTGATGGTCTCCCTGGTTTTCCGGGCCACTCCGCCAAGGGTTCCGGCCGAGGGTGAGGGCCGGATAAAGGCATTTTTATTGACCGACAGGGTTTCCATCCTGGTTTTATCACCCATGATGCTCCCGCCTGATCTTTCACTGCTTGGATCAATGGCCAGAACGGCAAGTTTTTTTCCGGACTGTATTAACAAATCCCCGAATTCCTCAATGAAGGTGCTTTTGCCAACACCGGGAATGCCTGTAATTCCCAACCGGATTGATTGACCGCTGAAAGGCAGACAAAGTTCAATGATCTCCTGTGCCAGCGCCTGATCCCCGGCCAGCGTACTTTCTACAATAGTGATGGCCTGACTTAAAACCACCGGGTTCTGATCCCTGATCCCTTTAAGGTATTCCGGTGCGGATAATTTCTTCTTTTTCCTTTTTCTGGAAATATCAAACGCCTCATGGTGAATGGAAGGGGGCTGCCTGACGCCGTTGCTGACGCTGAGAGCACTCTTTTTGCGATTTGGATTTTTGTCCTTCCCAGCCATAACAGTGCGAAGTTAACCGGGATTCTTCATAATGCAAAAAGTCGGGACTAATATTATTCAGGGTACCGTTCCATTCAGGCAAAATGAGATTTCAGAACGGATTCCACCCGGGCTATTAGTATTTCGCTCTAACTTCGATATTAAAATTATGCACTAATCTCCGGATTTTGAAGAAATAAATGTAGATCGACTCTCTGAGTCGATTGCGTTTCATTGAAACGCTCACATTGAATAAAAACAAGTGACTTTCCGAAGGAATGCCTTTGGCAGAAAAGTCGTTCTACAAAAATCCCGGGAAACTTTTCATCTGAAATTTCTGATATTCAAACAGAACCGGTTTGGAAATTGAGTATTGTAGTTTGGAATTTGATTATTCACAAGAATGTTGATTTTCAAAGGTGTTCATGAGCTCACTTCGTTCGGTTGGAATTTGGTGCTTGGGATCTGAAGTTTTTTTTTCCGTAATGAACCGGAAATACCGGACTTCTATAAATCTGCTCTTTGCTTTATGCTATAACGTGTTGGGCTAAAGCCCGTTTCTTTTGCTGTTCCTGTATCCCCGGCATAAATGCCGGAGTTAATAACAGCAGACCGGGTTACGAATATCATTAATCCTGTTGCCCTGCGCTCAACCGGAGCCCGTCTGGGAGCCGGGAACCGGATTTTCTGCGTGCGGATGGAGTGAATGTGCTTGATTTTGACGGCGGGGCTTCCACTTCACCCGATACCCGTAAAATAACCGTGGTTGATTTTGGGTCGTTGGTGATCACTGTTATGGATTTATTCTGACGGCCCACACGCGTGCCTGAACTGAATATGGCTTTAATGCTGCTGCTTTGTCCCGGTTTAATGGTTTTTTCTTTGGGAGAAACCGCAGTACATCCGCAACTGGAAGATACTTTACGGATCATCAGGTCGCTTTTCCCGGTATTGGTAAAAACAAACTCGTGTTCAACGGAAGTTTTTTGTTTCATTTTACCAAAATTGAAAACCTTCTCCTTAAACTCAATTTTAGGGGCTTTAGCCAGGGCTTCGGGGGTCAGGGTCCCAAAATCCTCGGAAATGGTAGCGGAAATGGTGAGCCTGTTATTCTTGTTTGAGTTATCGTCGTTGTAAACCAGCAGAACACGGTCCACTTTAAAGCCCCAGTCGTTCACCAGGCCGGCATCGTAAGCACCTTCAATGACGCCCTTTTCATTAGGTTTCAGTGTTTCAGGAATGGCCTTCAGCTTCAAATGCGCAGGGACTTGTTCAAAGGAGATTTTTTGTGTGCGGTCAGATGTATTCATGACAGCCAGTCGCATGGTTTTAGGCTTGCTCTTCATCACCTTCACAAATGCAAAATGATTTGATTTGTAACGCACCGGACCTATCAGGTATGGATAGTCATCTTCAATAGTTCTTGGCTTTGGAATGACGTTCCCTATGATCCGGAGGCTGGCCATCTGAGGTTGTGCGTTTGTATAAACTGAAACGGACTTATTAAATTTATTCGGCCTGTTTCTGGGATTATACGCCACTTTAATAAATCCTTTTTCCCCGGGGGCCACAGGTTTTTTTGTCCAGGTAGGCGTTGTGCACCCACATGAGGCAGTAACCCTGCTGATAATCAGTGGTTTATTTCCTGTATTTGTGAAAGTGAAATCATGGGTTACCACACCATCCTGCTCTTTGATGTCACCAAAATTGTGGGTTTTATCCACAAACGCGATGGTTGGGCCCAATTGTTGTGAGAATGCAGTGAACGTACTTGCCGTAAAAAGAGTTATCAAAATTATTTTATATGTATTTTTCATCACTTGATTAATAAAATTTAACAATCTGTTTCCTTTGCAGGTGTTCATGTTTTATGGCTATGCCTGTATATTTATGATTACTTTACGTATCAAATTTAATAAAGATTAAATTTGTACGGAATAATTCGGGGAATTATTATGAAATTCAGCTATATTTAAAAATTTACGGTCCGGCCGTCTTATATTCAGTTTTAAGATTTTATGAGGAGGTTGTTTTGAGTTCTTCGGGAAGAAAATATTGGACAATCCTGCTTTTTCTTAGTGTTTCCATAACTGCCGGTGGTCAGTTCTATAACGGATTACAAATGACTTTTGGCAAAAGCAGGGTCCAGTATAATAATTTTTACTGGTCGTTTTACAGGTTTGAAAGGTTCGACACCTATTTTAATGAATACGGGCGCGACCTGGCAGAATATACCGGGAAATACGCAAATAAAAAACTTTCCGAATATGAGAATTTTATCGATCACCGCCTTAATAAACGCCTGATATTTCTTATCTACAATAAATTATCCGATTTCAGACAAAGCAATATTGGTTTGGTGACCGGAAAGGAGGCTTACAATCTTGGTGGCAGATCAAAGATCATTGAGAACAAGGTGTTTTTATTCTATGAAGGGGATCATCAGCAATTTGATCATCAAATAAACAGGGCCATATCCTATACCATTATTTATGAGTTGATTTATGGTGATAAACGAGGGCAGGAACGCAGCAATTCGAAACTTCAACTGCCTGATTGGTATTATGAGGGTCTGGTTTCATTTTTAGCCAATAACTGGGATTTCGACCTGGAAAACCGCATTAAGGATGGAATCATGTCCGGCCGGTATAAAAAGCTCCACCGCCTCGAAAATGAAGATGCTAAACTGGCCGGACACTCTTTTTGGAAATTTATTGCCGACACCTATGGGATCAACATCATTTCCAACGTTATTTACATAACAAAGATCAATGAAAACTTTGAAAAAGGCCTGTACTATGTTTTAGGCTTGTCATTGAAGGAGTTGAACCGGGCCTGGATCGATTATTATAAAGACAAGTTTGAAGTGGAAAACCAAGCCGGATTTGCACCTTCCGGAGATAAAATCGTAAAGAAACCAAAAAGGAACCGGCGTTATACTCAGATAAAAGTAAGTCCTGATGGTGAGAACATTGCATATGTAACAAATGAATGGGGCAGATATAAGGTTTGGATTTATAACCTGACTACCAGGAAGTCAAAAAAGATCTACAAAAAGGAGCCTAAGCTTGAGCAGATTCTCGATTATTCCTACCCTGTCCTGGCGTGGCACCCAACCGGGAAAATGCTTACCGTGATCACCGAAGAAAAGGGGGGAATTGATTTTTTGTTTTACCGCACCGAAACCAATAAACTGGAACGCAAAAATCTTTTGTATTTTGATAAGATTCTTGATTTTTCCTATGCCCCTAATGGTTCCAAGATCATTTTTTCAGCCATGAAAAACGGGTTGACGGATTTATTCCTTTTCGATGTTGCGGCGGCCACGCATGAGCAACTGACATTTGACCTGGCCGACGACCTGAATCCAAGGTTTTCAGGGGATGGTCAAAAAGTGGTATTCAGTTCGAACAGGGTGCATGACTCCATCAGGTTTGATCGCAATTACGATAAGGATGTGGGATTGAATTTTGATTTATATGTTTACGATCTTGCTTCCAGATCCAGGGTATTGACACGGCTACCTGAAGGGAAATACATAAACAAGTCTCATCCTTTCCAGTTTGGGGATGACGAATTCATTTATCTTGGCGACCAGTCAGGGATTGTTAACCGGTATCATGCCCGGTTTGACAGTGCCATCAGCTATATTGATACAAGCTTTCATTACCGCTATTTTACAAAATCCAGGCCACTTACCAATTATTCGAGGAATATCATAGAAACGGATTTCAGTCCGGAATCCAGGCTTTCCGGAGAGATTGTCTTTGATGACAACCGGTACAATATGTATTTTGACCGTTTGTATCCGGAGGATCTCGTTTACGAGGAGATTCCCGAACAAACTGCCTACAGACAGGAGAGATCGGTGCAATTATTTGAAGCAGATAGTATTGAAATACTCAGGCAGCAGCTCATTGAGGAAGACCGCCGCATGCGTGACACCCTGACCAAGCCTCTGTATGCCTATTTCGAAACGGATGATCTGGTAGATATAAACAACTACATATTTGAAGAGGAAAAGGAAAACTACTACAGACAGCTACTGAAAAAGGATCATATTGAAATAGATCTTGATACTGTTGAACTTCCGCTTCCCCCTATCAGGATATATGAAACTTCTTTTTATCAAAATTATCTTGCCTCCCAGATTGATTTTAACTTCCTGACAAATTCATACCAGGCATTCAATGGCAGTGGTTATTATTTCAATCCCGGTATCGGGTTTTTATTCAATATTGGTTCAAACGACCTTTTTGAGGACTACAAACTTTTAGGTGGATTCCGTTTTGGCGGGAATTTTGACAGCAATGAATTCCTGGTCAGCTTTGAGAATTTAAAAAAGAGGATCGACAAGCAAGTGGTCTTCCATCGCCAGGCATTTAAGGCGGACCTGAATGATGATCCCAATGACGACACTCAGATAAAGATCCATACCAACCAACTTTATTATATAGTAACCTATCCCTTTAACCAGGTGATGTCAGTGAAGGGAACCGTAAGTTTGCGTTCAGACCGGCAAGTATATCTGGCTACCGGCCGTACGGCCTTATTTGAGGAAAATATTTTTGTGACCTGGATAAATTTTAAACTGGAATACATATTTGATAACACGCGCTACAGGGGGATCAATCTTTATAACGGAACCCGCTTTAAGATTTTTGCGGAGACATACAGGCAGATAGAAAGGGGCCGTTCGGACGTTTTTATCCTTGGCGCTGATTTCCGGCATTATTTAAAAATTCACAGGGACCTGATCTGGGCAAATAGGTTTGCAGTCAGCACTTCTTTTGGCCACAATAAACTCATCTATTATATGGGAGGTGTTGATAATTGGTTTAATATTTTCAATCCTGAAAAGAATTTTGACAGGGATACACCCATAGACTATACCAAGAATTACGTTTTTCAAGCCGTGGCAACCAACATGAGAGGGTTTAAACAAAATGTCAGGAATGGAAATAATTTTGCCCTGATTAATTCGGAGATCCGCTTGCCCATTATCCGGTATCTGGTAAACCACCCCATTTCAAATAAGTTTCTGAACAACTTTCAGATCATGGGTTTTGGAGATATCGGGACTGCCTGGACCGGGTGGAACCCCTATGCCGGAGAGAATTCCTATGACAAAAAAGTTATTGAGAATGGGCCCATAAAAGTAACGGTTCAATCCAACAAAGAACCTATAATTGCAGGTTATGGATTTGGAGTCAGGTCAACGATCTTTGGTTATTTTGTGCGATTGGACTGGGCGTGGGGTGTTGAAAATTTCAGGGTGCAGCCAATGATGTTCTATGTTTCATTAAGCCTGGATTTTTAAATAGATGACACTATGATTTTATCATTCGAAGACGCATTAAAATACCTGAGGCGGACTCCTCTGCCGGCAAGGCAGGGATCCCGGCTGCGACACAGGATGGCCCCCGGCCGGCTTATATTCCCAATGCCTGCCATGTATAAAAAAAACACCATGCCACTGAGATACCCCACTGCTTGCTGCTTGCACCATAGCTTCAGCTACAGAGTATGGCGGGCCGTACTTTTGGCATCCGGGAAAATTCTGTTTCATGAATGATTTAATATCCCGGATCCACAGCTTATCAGGCAGTTATTTTGATGACATTCTGGAAACAAGAAGGCACTTGCACCGGCATCCTGAATTGTCCTTTCATGAAAACAAAACCTCTGCATTTCTTTCTGAAAAACTGGAAGAGATTGGAATTCAATATAAATCCGGTTATGCAAAGACCGGGATCGTTGGCATCATTGTGGGTAATGATCCGGGGAAAAAGGTTGTAGCCTTAAGAGCAGATATGGATGCCCTGCCGGTTCAAGAAGAAACAGAGGTTTCATGGAAGTCAAAAAATGATGGAGTGATGCATGCCTGCGGGCACGACATACACATGGCCTGTTTGCTGGGGGCGGCAAAAATACTGAACGGCCTGCGGTCAGATTTTAATGGAACGGTGTTGTTGATATTCCAGCCCGGAGAAGAATTACTGCCCGGAGGAGCAAGGCTGATGATGGCGGAAGGCGCCTTAAGCCAACCGGAACCGGATGTAGTCCTTGGCATGCATGTTCAGCCGGATATTCCAGCCGGCATGGTCGGTTTCAGGTCCGGAAAATACATGGCCTCAAACGATGAAATATACCTTCAGGTGAAAGGGAGGGGGGGGCATGCCGCCCTGACTCAAGAGGTTGCCGATACCGTTCTCATTGCCGCCCATGTTCTTATTGATTTACAACAAATAGTTGACACAGAGGCTAACGGTTCCATACCAACCGTCCTGTCATTCGGGAAAGTCATTGCAGAGGGGGCAACCAATGTTATACCGGATGTTGTTCAATTGGAAGGCACTTTCAGGACCTTAAATGAAAAATGGCGGAGAGAGGCTCATCACAAAATAAAATCCATTGCACACACTGCGGCCAGACGCATGGGAGGTTCTTGCACTGTGGAGATCAGACAGGGATATCCGGCGCTTTTAAACGACCCTGAACTGACGGCCGGTTCAGCAGAATTGGCACGGTTGTTTCTGGGGAAAGAGAATGTTTTAGATCTTGATGTCAGGATGACATCGGAAGATTTTGCGTTTTATGCCCGGGAATTTCCTTCATGTTTTTACCGCCTGGGTGTGGGCCGCGGGAAAAACAATGCGGCCTTACATACATCCATGTTTTCACCGGATGAAGAATCTGTTAGAACGGGCATGGGCCTGATGGCCTTTTTAGCCTGTTCGCACCTGAAATGAATAGGAGTGCCTAAATTAAGTGTCATACTAACTCCAACCACTCCACCCACTCCAGGCACTTCACCCACTTATTTTGAATATGTTTTGTAATATTTTTTTTCCTGGTTCATATTTTCCTAATAATTGTATATTTGCCAGATATTTTGACAGTATTCACAGAAATTCTAACCTAAAAGATTACGAAAATGGCATATATTATTAATGACGACTGTACAGCTTGTGGGACTTGTCTTGATGAATGTCCCGTAGAGGCTATTTCCGAAGGGGATATTTATGTAATTGATCCGGAGCTATGTACTGATTGTGGTGCGTGTGCGGATGTTTGTCCAACTGAAGCCATCCATCCTGAATAGGGCCGGAAGTTTATTAAAAAATAATGAGGCTGTCTCACCCGGGGCAGCCTCATTTTTATTGAGAATTCTCAGGACGATTGATTCAATCTACCTGGGATTGTATTTTGAACGGCTTAATATGTCCTGATAACCGGCATTATTCATAAGTTGCTCCAGGGTAATTTCAGGATGCCTTTCCATGTACTTTTTGATGATCTGCCATCCGATCCAGACAGAAGCTCTGCCAGGAGATTCACGGGGGAAGTAACTGGTATAAGGCGCTTCACCGGTGAGCTTGCGAATGGTCAGATGATCTGTATTGAATAGCAGATCATTTTCAATCAGGTAAGTCCACATGATACCCTCGTTATCACGGCACCATTTCATTTGCCCGGGCGAGAACCCGATGATCTGGTATTCATCCGATCCCGGCATCATGGCACTGACAAAATACATGAGTTTTCCCTGATAGAGCATGTTGCTCAGTACATTATCGGTCACATCTGTTGTTCTGTTGCCTCTGAAGGAAAACTCCGAACTTCCCCATGCATATAAACAATCGGGAACGATCTGTTCAGGGCGCATTCTGGCACGCATGTATTGAGGCAATCCCAGATTTGCATAAAATTCATAATCAGAACCAAGGTACCTGTCCAGGCCAATGGCAATAAGATTTGTATCCAGGATTATTGAGCTGTTGAATCTTGATATGAATGTATACATGTCAGGAATGGGTTTATCAGGAAAGTGATACCTGAAGTATTTAAATGCCCGGATAAGTTTTTGCTGATACTTGTCAAAATCATTAAATACCTCCATTGTGCTGGTATAAACCTCATTGTTGATGCGGTCGGTGAGGAAAGTCCTGATGAACCTGGGAAATGCCGGGTCGGAAGGTTCCCCAATATTAATGATATACCCGAACAATGGTAAAAACTGTTCATACTTTTTATTCAGGGCAGGCAGCTGATGTTGAATGCTGTCAAGTTCCAGGCTAAACAGATCTTTTTCAAAACGGTGAATGTCAACATCCAGGTCGATATTGGATATGGGCACTTTCAGAGGATCTCTATGACAGGAGGTGATTACCGGAAGCGTAAACAAAAATAACCAGGCCAGATGCTTCATGTTTTAAGTTTGTTAATTTTACAAAACCGCTATAAATTTAAGGAGTTCCGGGTTTTTTTCCTTTTTATCGGGCATGAAACTCTTCACAACGGCTGATTATTCATAAATTTACACCTTAAATCTGTTAATTCGAACCACAGTATGCCGTCAATCATGAAATTGTTTACCATTCCAGGCAAGAAATGCCTGAGCTTCCAAAAGATCACTTTTATATATCTGATCCTGCAACTTTCCTGTTCCGGAGTTTTATTCGCACAAAATACCAGCACCTTTAGTATTTCTGTGGACCCAACCATTACCTGGTTTGCCAGTGACCGGAATACCGTTGAAACCAAAGGCAACCGGCCTGGGATTTCTTATGGTCTGATCATGGATCATTTCTTCGGCGAGAAATATGCCTTATCAACGGGAGCAGGCATTTATTTTATTGGCGGGAATCTGGCCTATGCCGATACTGTTTCGATACAAACCAGGTACGATACAGTATTGATTCCGGCAGGAACCCGTCTGAATTACAGGATAAACTATGTGAGTGTTCCTTTGGGATTGAAGCTTAAGACTGTGGAAATCGGTTATAAAACCTTTTTTGTTGATCTTGGAATCCGGGCCTTGTTCAGGATCAAGGCTAAAGCTTCCACAGAGAACAACCTGCTTCAAAAGGATGACATCAAAGAGGAAATCAACTTTTTCAACATGGCCTATTTCTTCGGTGGCGGACTGGAATATTCTTTGGGAGGTAATACTGCCATTACCGGAGGGCTCTATTATGCACGAACGTTCCTGGATATTACCAGCGACAATATCGGGAAACAATCAGATTATTTAAATGCGAACATCCTTTCACTGAAAATCGGAGTTCTTTTTTAAACCGGAGATATGAAGATAGCGCTTGCACAATTGAATTTTCACATTGGAAATTTTGAAGAGAACACCTTAAAAATCCTGGATGTGATTTCTCAGGCAAAAAGGAAGGGCGCCGACCTGGTAATTTTTTCCGAATTCTCTCTTACCGGTTATCCTCCATTGGATTTGCTTGAAAGAGAGGAGTTTATAGTAAGATGCGAAAAAGCAATTAACACCATAGCGCAAAAATGTGATTCCATTGCGGCCATCATAGGGGGACCGGCCAGAAATACTTTGCCTGAGGGTAAGAATTTATTTAATGCTGCATTTTTTCTATATGAGGGTGATGTGCAGAAAACCATACATAAGAGCTTGTTGCCTACCTATGATATATTCGATGAATACAGGTACTTCGAACCCAATAAATCATTTGAAACCGTTCATTTCAAGGGGAAAAAGATTGCCCTGACAATATGTGAGGATCTATGGGACGAGCAGGAGTTTGAATCGGACTTCAGCAAGGGGCAGATGTATACGGTCTCTCCAATGGAGGAATTATCTAAACTCGGGCCTGATTTTGTTGTGAATATCGCCGCGTCGCCATACTCTTACTATGGGGAAACTGAAAAAAGAGAAGTTTTTATAAGGAAAGCCAGAAAGTACCGGGTTCCTGTGTTTGTCATTAACCAGATAGGGGGGCAAACAGAACTTATTTTTGAGGGAGGATCAATGGCCATCAGTCCGGATGGTTTCGTTTTGAAAAGGCTGCCTTTCTTTAAGGAAGCTGTTGGGTATATTGAGCTGGATGAAGTATTCAGGAAGCCTGGAAAAGAAGATGATCCGGACACGGTTCCCATTATCCGGAACATACATGATGCCCTGGTAATGGGCATACGGGATTACTTCAGTAAAATGAATTTTTCAAAAGCCATTCTCGGTGTGTCGGGCGGCATTGATTCGGCTGTCAGCCTGGCGCTGGCAGTTAAAGCTCTGGGCCGGAATGATGTGCTGGCCCTCCTGATGCCTTCACAATATTCTTCCGACCATTCAATTACCGACTCAATTACCCTGGCAGGGAACCTGGCAGTTTCTTATAAAATCCTGTCCATCCGGGAAAATATGGATGCTTTTGATAAAGTTCTGAAACCCCATTTTAAAGGCTTGCCTGAAGACATTACTGAGGAAAACATCCAGGCAAGAATACGGGCTGTATTATTAATGGCTTTTTCCAATAAGCTGGACTACATTCTCCTGAATACCTCTAATAAAAGTGAAGCAGCAGTCGGGTATGGAACCCTTTACGGAGATATGAGCGGTGGCTTGTCGGTATTGGGAGATGTGTATAAAACCGATGTTTATAACCTGGCACGGTTCATTAACCGGGAAACCGAAGTCATCCCACCCCATATTATTGACAAACCTCCATCGGCCGAGTTGAAACCTGATCAGAAAGATTCGGATGCACTGCCCGACTATGATGTATTGGATCAGATACTGTATCGTTTTATTGAATTGCAGCGTTCCCCTGAAAAAATAATTAAGGATGGATTTGATGCCGGAATGGTGAAAAAGGTGATAGGTTTGATCAATACCAGTGAGTACAAAAGATATCAGGCCCCTCCCATTTTAAGGATTTCATCAAAGGCTTTTGGATCCGGAAGACGGCTCCCCCTGGTGGCCAGATATGATTTTATGTTTGGCAGTGAGTAGGGACAAGTCGAAGGTCGAAGGTCAAAAGTCGAAGAGTAAATTGTGAGCCGGAAATCCGGAATCCGAAGCATATGTGTGCCGCAAGTTCATGAAATAAATGCAGACCTTCCAGAGTCCGCAGTACCTGGAAGAGCCGGTCAAAGAAAGGCTGGGTCTGTGGCGGCAAGGGATAAGGGAAAATTGGGCAAGGTGCAGGGAGATAAGTAACCTGGCAGGATGGGAATGGATTTCATCTGCTTTTGCTATTTTTTTGCTCGTAGAGCATAAATTATTGCAGAATATTTTGGACAGTTTTATCAATATTCCTCGTAGAGGATTTATATTAGGTCTGAAGTCAAATGTTTAAGGTTAAAAGTCGAAGGTTAGAGCAAAGCGGAAAGTGTTTGAAGGCTTTTTTTTATATATTTGTATGTTTTCAAACATGTCAAATATGCTGAAGCGAGACCAGGAGTGTTATCATTGTCTGGATGATCCGGATTCAATATTCAGTGTTTTATCAGAAAAGGAACGGCAGGTCCTTATTGAAAACCATAACTGTACCAGTTACAAAAAAGGCGAATTTATTTATAAGGAGGGTGATAAACCATCCGGTTTGCTCTATCTGACAACAGGGAAGGTGAAGATATTTAAAGAGGGCGTTGGTGGTCGCGATCAAATAGTCCGCATGGCCAGGCCCCTGGGATTTATAGGATACAGAGCCTTATTTGCCGATGAGAACTATTCAGCTTCTGCTGTCAGCCTGGAAAATTGCACCATCTGTCTGATCGAAAAGGAGGCTCTGATGGCCGTATTGAAAGGCAATTCGGAGCTCTCTTTAAAAATGATGAGAGGCATGGCCCTGGAATTGGGTATCTCCAATACCCGGACTGTTTCACTCACACAAAAGCACATACGCGGCAGACTTGCTGAATCACTCTTTTTCCTGGTTGATACCTATGGCTTTGAAGAGGATGGACAAACCATAAAGGTGTACCTTTCCAGGGAAGATATTGCCAACCTCTCAAATATGACTACCTCCAATGCCATCCGGACCCTGTCAATGTTTGCCAGTGAAGATGTCATTGGACTGGATGGACGTAAAATTAAAATTCTCAACCTTCCGCAACTCCGCAGGATCAGTGAACTTGGCTGATCCTTGCTTCTTAATATTTCATCCGCATTTTGAGGTTCTGAACACTTTTTACTTAATTTTGTTCAGATTCTAAAATGGACAAATGGTAAGAATTGCATACTCCTTTATATACGGCCTTTGCTGGCTGCTTACACGGCTCCCCCTGAAATTCCTTTACCTGAAATCAGATTTTCTGTATTTTCTCATCTATTATTTAGTTGGATACAGAAAGAATTTAACAATCAGTAACCTGACCAGTGCCTTCCCCGGAAAGGATGAAAAAGAGATCAAAGTAATCGCCAGGACTTTTTACAGACATCTTGCAGACTATTTTGTGGAGTCTGTATATTTACTTGGATTGTCTGAAAAAGAAGCCGGGAAACGGTATGTTTTTAAAAATCCATCCCTTCTGGAAGAGTATTATAAGCAGGGTAAAAGTGTGGTCCTTGTGTTGCCGCATTATGGAAACTGGGAGTGGCTGGCCACCGCACCCACTATTCTTTCACATAAAGTATTGGGCATTTACAAACCAATTGCAAATAAAGCTCATAACCGGTTGTTTATAAAACTCAGATGCCGGTTTGGGGTTGAAACAGTCCCCATGAAACAGTCATTTCGCAGGATACTTGAGTTGCAATCGCAAGGAGTGCCCACACTATCGTTGTTTCTCTACGACCAACGTCCCCTTTGGAATGAGCTTCATCATTGGGTGCCGTTTCTGAACAGGGATATTCCCGTTTTGCAGGGAGCGGAAAAGATTGCGGGAAAAACCGGCCAGGCAGTTGTTTTTATGAAATCCCGGAAGGTGAAACGGGGGTATTATGAAAATGAATTCATACCCATGTATGCAGATGGCAAAACCATCCCCGCAAATGAAATGACTGACAAATTCTGGAAAATACTGGAGGAAATGATCCTGGAAGAACCGGCTTACTGGTTATGGTCTCATAACCGGTGGAAATTTACCAAACCTGAATGATCAGGGTTTTGTTACTCCTGAATATAAATTCTTTTTACCCTTCTGGATATGCCGGTGAGTATCTCGTACGGAATGGTCCCCAGGGAGCTTGCGAGTTCAGGGGCAGTGATGTGTTCACCAAAGATCTCCACTTTGTCTCCCTCAGTGACGGGGACTCCTGTTACATCGAGCATACACATGTCCATACAAACATTGCCAATAATGGGGACTTTCGTATCATTAACATACACCATTCCAAGTCCGTTGCCAAGCGACCGGGGCAACCCGTCTGCATAGCCAACAGGAATTACAGCTATTTTCTTTTTTTCTGAGATCCTGTTTGTCCTTCCATATCCTATCACAGAACCAGGGCCGGTTTCTTTGATTTGAATAATGGTACTTTTAAAAGAACTGACTATTTTAAGGGGGAGGCTATCCTTACTGCCAAAACCATGCAAACCAATACCCAGCCTGACCATATCGAATTGAGCTTCGGGAAAGCGTTCAATACCGGCAGAATTGAGAATATGAAACAGCGGCCGCTGACCGGGAAGTTCTTTAATGATGTGCTCCCGGCACTGATTGAAATCTGCAATCTGAAGCCTTGTGAATTTATCATTATCAGGATTTTCACTGGATGCAAGATGACTGAAAACAGATTCGACCTCCAATTCGGGTGATTGCTGCAGGTTCCTGATCAGATGTGGCAGATCCCGTGATCTAAATCCAAGCCGGTTCATCCCGGTGTCTATTTTCAGATGAACCGGATAGGAAGTGATGCTTTGTTTCCGGAGGTGATTGATGAATTCCTCCAGTATTCTGAAACTATAGATCTCAGGTTCCAAACCATAGGTGGTGATGTGATTCAGACTCGCCGGATCGGGGCTCATCACCATAATGGGCCGATCGATGCCTGCCTCCCTCAAAGCCACTCCTTCATCGGCATAAGCTACCGCCAGCATGTCAACCCCATGGTATTGCAGTGTGTTTGCAATTTCTGTTGAACCGCTGCCGTATGAAAATGCTTTGACCATAACCATGACCCTGGTGGCCGGTTGGATCAGATTCCTGTAATAATTTAAATTATGTATAAGGTTGTTTAAATTAATTTCAAGAACCGTTTCATGAACCTGATGCTCCAGGTAGTTGGCTATCTTTTCAAATTCAAACTTCCGTGCTCCTTTCAGAAGTATGATCTCTTTATTAAAAAGACCCCTGTTTACATACCGCAAAAAATCATCAGTGGTGGAAAAAAACTTCTTTTGGCCTGTAAATTTTCCGGCATGCCGCACCATTGAGTCGCCAATGCCAATGAACCGGCCTATGTCATGGGAATCCACAAGGCGGGCAATGCGATGATACAGGTCCTGTTCCGAGCGTCCGCTTTGTAAAATATCTGACAATATCAGTGTCTTGTTCTCATTATTGGGCAATTGGTTCATGAAATCAAGTGCGATCTCCAATGATGCAATATCCGAATTATACACGTCGTTAATAAGTGTGCAATTGTTGATTCCCTGTTTTAATTCAAGCCGCATTGCCACGGGAGTCATTTTTTTTAACCCTTCAATAATTTGATTTTTTTCAATGTCCAATACCAGCAACAGAAGCCAGACATGCAAGGCATTCTCAATAGATGCCTGATCCGTGAAAGGGATCTCAGCTTTCATTTCCTCCCCTTCAAACACTCCTGTAAAAACTGTTGAGGAAGGCTTTTTCCTGATAGATACTATTCGGAGATCGGCTTCATTCCTGGCAGACCAGCAGAATAATTTTGTGGGCGATCCTTTGAACCTGTCATGAATATGCCTGGCGGCCAGGGAATGATCAAGGCAGTAGATCAGTGTAGGTGTGTTTTTAAAAAGTTCAAGTTTTTCCAGCAGTTTTTGTTCTTTATCATCGAAGTTTTCCTGATGGGGTTCCCCAATATTAGTGAGGACACCGACATCGGGCCGGATCATTTTTTCAAGCTTTTCCATTTCACCGGGCCTGGAGATCCCGGCTTCAATAATGGCATACTCAAATTCATTTTCAACCAACCACAGAGACAGGGGCACCCCTAACTGGGAGTTGTAGCTTTTCGGACTTCTGATAACGGTCTTATTCAGCGACAATATCTGTGCAGCCCATTCCTTCACAATGGTTTTCCCGTTGCTTCCTGTAATGCCTATCAGGGAGCCATTGAAACGGCCTCGTTTAAACCTTCCCAGGTCTTGCAAAGCCCGGAAGCTGTTTTTAACCACAATGAAATTGCCTTCATTCATTCCATTATCAGTGAGGTGTTCAACAACAAAATTCCGGACGCCTCTCGAGTACAATTGTTCGATAAAATCATGCCCGTCATGAAAGCGGCCGCGTAATGCAAAAAAAACAGTGTGTTCCGGATTGCATCTCGACCGGCTGTCCACCAGGATTTCGGATATGCTACCTGTTCCCGGTCCGGTTAAGCGGCCCCTGGTAAGGGCTGCAATATCACTGATTGATAATTCCAAAGAATGTATGATTAGTAATAAATTTCACTTTTGATGTTGTCTATTTTTCTTTTCGGGCAGCGTTGAAACATTCACGGCACAGGGGCTCATAGGCATCTTTTTCTCCCAGTAAAACCCTTTGTTCCTCCTTTGCCAACCTGTGGGAGTATGCAGCAAGATTGCCGCAGTGCATGCATATAGCCTGCACCTTGGTAACATATTCGGCTGTGGCCATCAGGGCAGGCACCGGTCCAAAAGGGACGCCCAGATAATCCATATCCAATCCTGCAACAATCACTCTTATGCCGTTGTTGGCCAGGGTATTGCATACTTCTGTAAGGCCTTCATCGAAAAACTGTGCTTCATCTATTCCAACCACATCAACATCATAGGCCATAAGCAGAATGTTAGAGGAGGTTTCTACAGGTGTGGAAGTAATGGACCGGGCATCGTGTGAAACAACCTGGTGCTCGGAGTATCGTTTCTCCATCTTTGGCTTGAATATCTCAACTTTCTGGTTTGCAAATTTTGCCCGTCTCAGCCTTCTGATGAGTTCCTCGGTTTTACCTGAGAACATAGACCCTGCAATGACCTCCACAGACCCTTTTCGTTTACCATCACCTAATGTCCTTTCGAGAAACATCCAAATAATATTTCTGATTATTAATCGTTACCTTTGAATGACTTTGTATGTGCCTAAATAAGTGTGAAAATATGGAATTCAAAAGACAAATAGAAAACTTGCATAAAGATATTCAAGATATAGAGAAATTGATTACATCCATCAAGGATTATGACTCAATATCTGCTGTCGATGTTGACCTGCTGAAATCTAAAATACAGCATGCATATGAAGGCCTGCTTATGATCCATATTGACACGGCCATTCCTGAGGTTCAGGATGGTTTTGACCGGCCCGCAGACGTTAAGGAACCGTCAGACCATGCACCTGAAGCAGTATCTGAGCCGTCCGGGATTGAGGAAAAAGAACTCCCGGAACCGCTTCAGAAAACAGATGATATACAGGACGACCCCGTCAGGGAGGCTCCTTCAAAACCAAATAAATCAAAACACAAGGAAGTTCTGGCCGACAGATACATTGATAAAAAGCAATTCCGGAATGAGCATCTTGTGAAAGATCAGAAGGTCAGGGATCTGACCTCAAAATTTGACAGCCAGCCCCTGTCGGATATTTCTGATGCCATTGGAGTGAATGACAAATTCCAGTATATAAAAGAGCTGTTTAAGGGCGATGGTGAAAAATTCATGGAGACCATAGATTTTCTTAATGAAGTGAATTCAGAGGAAGAGGCTGCAAATTACCTGGAAGAAAACTTCTCCCTGGATATTGAGGACCCCCTGGTCATGCGCCTGCTAAATCTGGCCCGCCGCAAACTGAAGATAAAAGACCATGGTTAAGCTTATTGTGGTTCCCACACCAATAGGCAATCTTGGAGACATCACTCAAAGGGCTGTAACGGCCTTATCCTCAGCAGATACCATTCTTTGTGAAGATACACGGAAGACAGGCATTCTGTTAAAACACCTGGGTGTTCACAAGCCGATGATCTCCCATCACAAGTTCAATGAACATAAGACCATTGAAGGGATTGTTGAACGCATACTCGGTGGTGAAAATATGGCACTGGTTACCGATGCAGGCACGCCGGGCATATCTGATCCCGGATTTTTATTGATCCGGGCATGCCTGGAAAAAGAGGTTGTACCGGAGTGTTTACCGGGGCCAACAGCATTTATTCCCGCACTGGTAGTTTCGGGTATTCCTTGTGAAAGATTCATTTTCGAGGGTTTTTTGCCTTCAAAGAAGGGGAGAGAGAAACGCTTTAAGGAGCTGGCTGATGAACGGCGGACCATGGTATTCTATGAATCTCCGCACCGTCTGGTAAAAACACTGAAAAAAATGGCTGAGGTCTTTGGTCCGGAACGGCAGGCTTCTGTTTCCAGGGAACTCACAAAGATTTATGAAGAGACCTGCCGGGGAACCCTGACTGAAGTGATCCATTATTTTGAGGGCAAAACTGTAAAAGGGGAGTTGGTTATTGTTGTGGCCGGGAAGGGGAGATGAAACATCTGAGGTTCAGAATATCCGCTATTTATTATGAGGCCCTGAAACACTTCAGCAATTTTGGAAAGCCGCTAAGCGCTTCCAAAGCGCTAAGCGGCTGGCATCCGGCCAGACCTGCCAGCGTCCGAAGGTCCCTGCCTTCCGGCAGGCCTGGCATGCGGCACTCTTTTCATATTTGCTAAACCCGTGGCTGCAAATATGCCTGGGCGGTCTCAAAAGTCAGATTCCATATCATTCCTGCGAAAGCAGGAATCCATAAAAGCC
>CAYOFK010000028.1:0-17973 GCA_964403185.1 uncultured Rikenellaceae bacterium
CTGAAGAAAATACGAAAGACATGCAGGGATTAATAGGAAAAAAGGTTGGAATGACCTCCGTATTTGACGCAGAGGGTAAAAACATTGCATGCACAGTCATTGAAGCTGGCCCTTGTGTTGTAACCCAGATTAAAACCAGGGAAACGGATGGCTATGAGGCCGTTCAGCTTGGATTTGATGAAAAGAAGGACAAAAGAACCTCCAAAGCGATGGCCGGACACTTCAGGAAAGCCAGAATAACTTCCAAAAAGAAGTTGGTTGAGTTTACAGGCTTTGATGATGCTGTGAAGCTTGGTGATGTTTTAACCGTGGACTTGTTCAACGATGATACCTGGCTGGATGTCCGGGGTGTCAGTAAGGGAAAAGGATTTCAGGGTGTTGTGAAACGTCACGGCTTTCATGGTGTGGGTGATAAAACACACGGACAACATAACAGGATGAGAGCTCCCGGTTCTTTGGGCGCATCCTCATCCCCGTCGAGAGTATTTAAAGGCATGCGCATGCCCGGACAAACCGGTGGCAATCAGGTCATGTCTATCAGCCTCAGGGTTATGAAAATTGTCCCTGATGAAAATATGTTAATAGTGAGCGGATCCGTGCCTGGTCCAAATGGTTCATATGTAATTATTACAAAATAATGAAATTAGCTGTTTTAAATATCGAAGGTAAAGATACCGGTAAGAAAGCCGATCTCAGGGATTCCATCTTTGGAATCGAACCTAATGATCATGCCATATACCTGGATGTTAAGTACCACATGGCAAACAAAAGACAGGGGACACACAAAACCAAGGAAAGAGGCGAAATCACGGCCAGTACCCGCAAGATCAAGAAACAAAAGGGGACAGGAACAGCCCGCGCCGGCGCCATTTCCAATCCAATTTTCCGCGGTGGAGGCCGTACGTTCGGACCCAGACCAAGAACCTATAATAGCAAGCTGAATAAAAAAGTAAAAAAACTGGCCAGGAAATCAGCCCTGACCTATAAGGCTGTTAATAAGGGAATCATCGTTGTTGAAGACTTCGTTTTTGAAACTCCAAAAACCAGCGAATTTTCTAAAATCACGGGGAATTTGAAAGTAGATGATAAAAAATCACTTTTCGTTATTAATGCAGAAAATAAAAATATATATTTGTCATCGCGAAATTTGCCGGGAACTAAGGTTGTAAGTGTCTCAGAATTAACTACATATGATATAGTTGATGCCGGGTCTTTGATCCTTTCTGAAAGCTCAATAAAGGTTTTGGGTGAGATTTTAGATAAATAAGAAACAAAAATAGCATGGAAATTTTGCTGAAACCGATAGTATCTGAAAAAATGACAGCCCAGGCAGAAGACCTGAACCGGTATGGATTTATTGTGGCCAAAAAAGCCAATAAAATGCAGATAAAAAAGGCTGTTGAAGAGATGTATGATGTTACCGTAGAAGCGGTAAATACTATGCGTTATGGCGGTAAGACCAAAACCAGATATACCAAAAGTGGCGTTCAGGCTGGAAAAACCAGCTCATATAAAAAGGCCCTGGTAACCCTGGCTGAAGGAGAAACGATTGATTTCTACAGCAATATTTAGAGATAGCAGATCATGGCATTAAGAAAATTTAAACCCGTAACACCCGGACAAAGACAAAAAGTGGCAGGAACTTTTGAGGACATCACCACCGCTGTTCCTGAAAAATCTTTGCTCCAACCAATGAAACGGTCGGGAGGCCGGAACAATAGTGGTAAAATGACCATGCGTTATTTGGGAGGTGGCCATAAAAAACGCTACCGGATTATAGATTTTAAAAGGGACAAAGACGGAATGCCTGCAACTGTTAAAAGCATTGAATACGATCCAAACAGGACCGCCAGAATTGCATTGCTGGTGTATGAAGATGGTGAGAAAAGATACATCCTGGCCCCGAATGGATTAAAAACCGGTCAGAAATTAGAGTCGGGCAAAGGAGCCTCACCCGAAGTCGGCAATGCCCTGTACCTGTCTGACATTCCTCTGGGATCGGTGATTCACAATATTGAACTGAAGCCCGGAAAGGGCGGTTCTCTTGCAAGAAGTGCGGGCTCTTATGCGCAGTTGACCAGCCGCGATGGAAGGTATGCCATTATTAAATTACCCTCGGGGGAGTCAAGGATGGTACTGGTTACTTGCCGTGCTACCGTTGGATCCGTATCAAATTCTGACCACCAGCTGGAAGTATCAGGTAAGGCCGGAAGGTCAAGATGGCTTGGCCGGCGCCCGCGTGTCCGTGGCGTGGTAATGAACCCGGTTGATCACCCTATGGGTGGCGGTGAAGGCCGTGCCTCAGGAGGCCATCCAAGGTCTCGTAAAGGGCTGCCTGCAAAAGGATATAAAACCAGATCAAAAAAGAAGTACTCCAATAAGTATATTGTTGAAAAGAGGAAGAAAAAATAATAGAAAACATTAGGATATTATGAGCAGATCACTTAAAAAAGGCCCCTTTATTGATTATAAGCTTGAGAAACGCGTTCTGGAAATGAATGGGTCGGGGAAAAAATCTGTGATCAAAACCTGGTCCAGAAGATCGATGATCTCACCGGATTTTGTAGGACATACCATTGCCGTTCATAATGGAAATAAATTCATCCCTGTGTATATCACCGAGAACATGGTTGGGCACAAACTTGGTGAATTTGCTCCAACCAGAATTTTCCGGGGCCATGGTGGCAAAGCCAGGTAATTGAATTTGTGCTTGAATAAAATATTTGAAAAATGGGTGCAAGAAAAAGAAACAGAGCGGAAAAAATCAAGGAAGCAAAAAAAGACAAATATTTTGCTGTGTTGAGAAATTGCCCGACCTCACCCCGGAAAATGCGATTGGTTGTAGATATGATCCGAGGCCAGGAAGTGAATAAGGCGCTTGATTTATTAAAATATAGTCCGAAAGAGGCATCACTCAGGGTTGAAAAACTATTGCTTTCTGCCATTTCAAACTGGCAGAGTAAGAATGAAGGCGTGCGCATTGAAGAAATCCGGCTTTTTGTTAAAGAAGCTTTTGTCAACCAGGGAAGAACCTTGAAAAGATTGCGTCCGGCACCTCAGGGAAGAGCGCACAGGATCAGGAAAAGATCAAACCATGTGACCCTCGTACTGGGCAGAAATGTTAAGGAAGAAGTTACTACAGAAAGTTAAATATATGGGACAAAAAGTAAATCCGATAGCGAATCGATTGGGAATCATCCGGGGATGGGATTCAAACTGGTTTGGCGGAAAGAACTACGCCGACAAGCTGGTGGAAGATGCCAGGATCAGAGATTATCTGGGTGCACGTCTGGCCAAAGCCAGTGTTTCAAAAATTATTATTGAACGAACACTCAAGCTGATCACGGTTACGGTGAACACAGCACGGCCGGGAATCATCATTGGTAAGGGTGGTCAGGAAGTGGATAAGCTGAAAGAGGAGCTCAAAAAACTTACAGGTAAAGAAGTTCAGATCAATATATACGAAATCAGGAGGCCTGAATTGGATGCCACCATCGTGGCCAATAATATCGCACGCCAGATTGAGGGTAAAATCTCTTACAGAAGGGCCATTAAAATGGCTATTGCCTCAACCATGAGGATGGGCTCTGAAGGTATCAAAGTGCAGGTGTCAGGCCGGTTGGGCGGTGCCGAAATGGCACGGTCTGAAATGTATAAAGAGGGGCGCATCCCCCTCCATACACTTAGAGCCGACATTGATTTCTCCAAAGCTGAAGCCCTGACAAAAGTTGGATTGATAGGCCTGAAAGTATGGATCTGTAATGGTGAAGTGTATGGAAAACGTGACCTGTCACCTAATTTAGGTGCCAAGACCCCCCGGTCAAAAGGATTTAACCGTAGAAACCGGTCCTGATATTAGGAGTTAATATATATTATACCTGTTGGAGATGTTACAACCGAAAAAAACAAAATACAGAAGGCGTCAGAAAGGAAGGATGAAAGGCAATGCGCAGCGTGGAACCCAGCTTGCATTTGGTTCTTTCGGAATTAAAGCCCTGGAAGAATCATGGATCACCGGCAGGCAAATTGAAGCAGCACGTCAGGCAATCACCCGCCATATGAAACGGGAGGGCCAGATATGGATCCGCATTTTTCCCGATAAACCAATTACAAAAAAACCTGCCGAAGTGCGTATGGGTAAAGGAAAAGGATCTCCTGAAGGATTTGTTGCCCCAGTTACTCCCGGTCGCATCCTTATTGAAGCTGAGGGTGTGCCATTTCACGTGGCAAAAGAAGCCCTGCGCCTTGGAGCTCAAAAATTTCCCGTGACAACCAGGTTTGTAGTACGGCGCGATTATGTTATATAGTGAATATTGATGCATTATGAAAAGCAGCGAATTAAAAGAGTTAACACTCCAGGAACTTAAAGAACGGATCGATAATGAACGCACGTTTCTGACAAAGATGAAATTGAACCATGCGATCTCTCCCCTGGATAATCCTCTGAAAATTACAGAGGTGCGAAGAAATGTGGCAAAATTGAAAACGGAGTTAAGGAACCGGCAACTAATTGAGAATAAGGATCAATAACAATGGAAAAAAGAAATATTAGAAAAGAACGTATTGGTGTTGTCATCAGCAATAAAATGGAAAAATCCATTGTTGTGGCTGTAAAAAGAAAGGTAAAACATCCTATTTATGGAAAATTTGTCAACAAAACAACCAGGTTTATAGCTCACGATGCAGAAAATTCATGCACTATTGGCGATACAGTAAAGATCATGGAAACCAGGCCACTGAGTAAATCAAAAAGCTGGAGATTAATAGAAATAATTGAACGAGTTAAGTAATCATGATACAACAAGAAAGCAGACTGGCAGTGGCGGATAACAGTGGCGCCAAAGAGGTTCTTTGCATCCGTGTGCTGGGTGGTACAGGAAAAAGATATGCCACCATTGGGGATAAAATCGTCATTACAGTTAAATCTGCATTGCCCGGAAGTGAAGCTAAGAAAGGAATGGTTAGCCGTGCCGTGGTGGTCAGGACCAGAAAAGAGATTCGCAGACAAGACGGCAGCTACATCCGTTTTGATGAGAATGCCGTTGTACTGCTGAATAATATTGATGAAATCAGGGGAACCCGTATTTTCGGTCCGGTGGCCAGGGAACTGAGAGAACATTATATGAAAATCATTTCTTTAGCACCTGAGGTACTTTAGATCAATCCGACAGAAAAATGAGTACAATTAAAAAATTACATATTAAAAAAGGAGATACAGTGTATGTTATTTCCGGTGAATATAAGGGGCAGCAGGGCCGTGTCCTTGAAGTCATCCGCAAAGCCAGCAGGGCCATTGTGGAAGGTGTGAATCTGGTTTCTAAGCACACCAAACCCAATTCACAAAATCCTCAGGGCGGCATCATTAAAAAAGAAGCCCCCATTCACATATCAAACCTTCTGCTTGTGGATCCCTCATCAGGAGACCCGACAAGAATAGGCAGAAGGCTGGAAGATGGTACCCTGGTACGCTATGCCAGAAAATCAGGAGAGGAGATTAAGTAATGAACCAAATGCCAACTCTGGAAAAGAAGTATAAAGAGGATATCATTCCTGCTTTAAAAGAGCAGTTTAACTATACCTCAGTCATGCAGGTGCCCCGGTTGCAAAAAATCGTCATCAACCAGGGTGTTGGATCTGCAGTTGCTGATAAAAAAATGATTGATAACAGCCTCGCGGAGATCACAGCTATTTCCGGGCAGAAAGCCATGGTTCGGCTTGCTATAAAAGACATCTCCAATTTTAAACTGCGTAAGAAAATGCCTGTAGGTGTTAAGGTGACCCTCAGGCGGCAAAAAATGTATGAATTCCTTGAAAGGCTGATAGTTGTGGCACTTCCAAGGATACGTGACTTTAAGGGTGTGGGCAATAAACTCGATGGCAGGGGAAATTATACCCTGGGCATCACCGAGCAGATCATATTTCCCGAAATAGATATTGACAAAATCAATAAGATCATGGGACTTGAAATTACATTGGTGACATCTGCGAAAACAGATGAGGAAGGCTATGCCCTTTTAAAAGAATTTGGAGTACCTATTAAAAATTTAAAAAATAATTGACATGGCTAAAGAATCGATGAAAGCCCGTGAAATAAAGCGTCAGCGCCTGGTCGAAAAATATGCGAAAAAGAGAGAAAAACTGAAAGCAGAAGGCGACTATATAGGATTAAGCCGTTTGCCCAGAAATTCAAATCCAATCCGCCTGCATAACAGATGCAAAATTACAGGACGTCCAAAAGGGTATATGAGACAGTTTGGAATCAGCCGTATTACCTTTCGCGAAATGGCCTCTGCCGGACTCATTCCCGGAGTTAAAAAAGCAAGCTGGTAAAAGAGACTTAAAAGCTTGAATAAAGATAAAAGAAAATGACAGATATTATAGCAGATTATCTAACACGGATCAGGAACGCCATTAAAGCCGGTCATAAAGTGGTGAATATCCCCTCATCAAACCTGAAAAAGGAAATTACAAAAATCCTTCATGAAAAAGGTTATATCCTCAATTACAGGTTCGATGATGAAGGACCGCAAGGAAATATAAAGATTGCCTTAAAGTACCACCCTAAAACCCGGACACCGGCTATAAAAGTCCTGGAACGTGCAAGCCGCCCAGGCCTCAGGAAATATTCCAATGTGAATGATATTCCCAGGGTTCTCAACGGACTGGGTGTCGCCATCCTTTCAACATCAAAAGGTGTCATCACCGATAAGGAGGCCAAAAAACTGAACGTCGGGGGTGAAGTACTGTGTTATGTATATTAATTGGAGGAAAGAACTATGTCACGTATAGGGTCCGCACCCATTGATTTACCTGAAGGCGTTACAGTGGAGATATCGAATGATAACCAGGTGACGGTAAAAGGTCCCAAAGGCGAACTTAAACAGATCGTAGATCCTGTCATTAAAGTCCGGCAGGAAGGAAACCAGATCGTCTTCGAAAGGGCAACCGAACAGAAAGTGCATAAATCAATGCATGGTCTGTACCGGTCACTGGTTAATAATATGGTCGTGGGCGTTTGGAAAGCTTACGAAATTAAACTTGAATTTGTCGGTGTGGGATATCGCGCTGAAGCAAAAGGCCAGATGCTTGAAATGAGCCTGGGGTATTCACACGACATTGTAATGGAACTGCCTGCCGAAGTGAAAGTGGAAGCTGTGACTGAAAGAAGAAGCAACCCGGTTGTTACTCTTGTAAGTATTGATAAACAACTGATCGGTAACGTGGCTTCAAAGATCCGGTCGCTCAGGAAACCCGAACCTTATAAAGGCAAAGGAATCAGATTTGTTGGCGAACAAATACGCAGAAAAGCTGGTAAAACAGCCAGTGTATAATTGATTATAGGATAATAAAATGGCTTTGACAAAACCAGAACGGAGATTAAGGATCCGTAGAAGAATCAGGAAAAATCTTTCAGGGACCGCAGAGGTCCCCCGGATGTCGATTTTTAGAAGTAATAAACAAATATACGTTCAGATCATTGATGATCTGTCCGGAAAAACTCTGTTGTCAGTGTCTTCATTGCAGAAAAGTATTCTGGAAAAAAAGAATATTAATAAATCTGAACAGGCAAAATTGGTTGGAAAACTGGCTGCAGATGAAGCCGGGAAAAAAGGCATCACTAACGTTGTTTTCGACCGTGGCGGATATTTATACCACGGCAGGGTAAAAGCATTGGCCGAAGCAGCCCGTGAAAGCGGCTTAAAATTCTAAGTTGTTATGAGAGAAAGTATTAGAAAAGTAAAAACAAGCGACCTGGAATTAAAGGACAGGTTGGTTGGCATACAAAGAGTTACCAAAGTTACCAAGGGTGGCAGAACCTTTAGTTTTTCAGCTATCGTGATTGTTGGAGACGAAAATGGCATCGTTGGTCATGGGCTGGGTAAAGCCAAGGAAGTAACTACAGCCATTGCCAAAGGGATTGAGGATGCCAAAAAGAACCTTGTTAAAGTGCCCGTTATCCACGGCACCATTCCTCATGTTCAGGCAGCCAAATATGGCGGCGCTAAAGTGTTCCTTAAACCCGCTTCTGAAGGTACCGGTGTTAAAGCCGGGGGGGCCATGCGTGCCGTTCTCGAAAGTGTCGGGGTGAGAAATGTTCTGGCCAAGTCTAAAGGTTCATCCAACCCTCACAACCTGGTGAAAGCAACATTTGCAGCCCTCCAGGAATTAAGAGATGCCTTTACCGTAGCCCAAAACAGGGGCGTGTCAATGGATAAAGTATTTAACGGATAGCAACAGCAATCATGACCAAGATAAAAATTACCCAGATCAAAAGCAGAATAGGCTATTCTAAACGACAGAAACTTACACTGGACGCACTTGGCATCAGAAAGATGCACCAAACTGTCGAAAAGGAAGCCACGCCCCAGATCCTGGGTATGGTGAACAAAGTGAGACACCTCGTTAAGGTCGAGGAAGTTTAATCATATTTAAGAAGCTTAGTAATGGATTTAAGCAATCTCAAACCTGCAAAAGATTCTGTACATAAAAAGAAAAGAATCGGCAGAGGACAGGGTTCCGGAAGAGGCGGAACTTCAACCAGGGGCCATAAAGGCCAGAAATCCCGCTCAGGTTATTCAAAAAAAGTGGGATTTGAAGGCGGCCAGATGCCGCTGCAACGCCGTGTTCCAAAATTCGGATTTAAAAATATAAACAGGAAAGAATACAAGGGCATAAACATTGATACCCTGCAAACTCTGTTTGATAAGAAGGGCATTAAAGAAGTGGATCCTGAAGTGCTTAAAAATGCCGGACTGGTATCAAAAAATACATTGATTAAAATTCTTGGAAATGGCGAACTGAAAGCGGCGCTTACCATAAAAGCCCATGCTTTTTCAGAAACAGCGAAAAAAGCCATTGAAGACGCTAAAGGAACCGCTGAAATAATATAATTGAATGAAAGCCCTGATAAGCACCATACAGAACATTTTTAAGATCGAGGACCTGCGCAGCAGAATCTTCTATACACTGGGTATGTTGTTGATTTACAGGTTGGGGAAATATGTGACCCTGCCAGGAATTGACCCTTCTCAACTGGGTCAGTTAAAAGCACAAACATCCTCAGGGATCATGGGATTGCTCGATATGTTCTCAGGTGGTGCATTTTCAACCGCATCCATATTCGCCCTGGGAATTATGCCGTATATTTCTGCATCCATTGTGGTTCAATTGCTTGGTATAGCCATTCCGTATTTTCAGAAATTACAGCGTGAGGGAGAGAGCGGCAGAAGACGAATGAACCAGATAACCAGGTATTTAACCATTGGTATATTGCTGCTGCAGGGTCCGAGCTACCTGGCTAACCTGGATGCACAGTTGCCTGACTCGGCATTTGTGCTTAAGGGTGCATTTTTTACCGTATCGTCAGTGATCATCCTCACAACCGGAACCATGTTTGTGATGTGGATGGGTGAGCGGATCACTGATAAAGGTATTGGAAACGGAATATCACTGATCATAATGGTTGGAATTATTGCCCGGTTGCCTTTTGCAACTGTGGCTGAGTTTGGCAGCAGGCTGAATGGATCAGGCGGACTGGTTGCCTTCCTGGCAGAGATCATCTTCCTGTTTGTCGTCATCCTGGGGACCATTCTTCTGGTGCAGGGTACACGCAGAGTCCCGGTGCAATATGCAAAACGGATCATTGGAAATAAACAATATGGTGGCGTGCGACAGTACATTCCTTTGAAAGTGAATGCAGCAGGAGTAATGCCAATCATCTTTGCCCAGGCCATTATGATGTTGCCAATTATGCTTATTGGTTTTGCCACTGACCAGGCTTCAGGGATTGCAGTGGCATTCTCAAATATGTATGGTTTCTGGTACAACCTTGTGATGGCATTTCTGATCATTATCTTCACTTATTTTTATACAGCCGTTACTATCAATCCAAATCAAATGGCTGAAGACCTGAAAAAAAACGGAGGATTTATTCCGGGTATTAAGCCCGGCAGAAAAACAGCGGAATTCCTGGATCAGGTAATGTCAAGGATCACACTGCCAGGTTCATTTTTCCTGGCTATGGTGGCAGCCCTCCCAACACTGGCAGTGAATATTGGCGTATCGGGCCAGTTTGCACAATTTTACGGGGGAACCAGCCTGTTGATTCTGGTTGGAGTTATATTGGATACACTGCAGCAAATTGAAAGCCATCTGCTGATGCGGCATTACGATGGACTCATGAAATCGGGCCGGATCAAAGGAAGGTCTGGTGGTGCTGCAATTTAAAGATATTTTGTTCTTTGAAGTTTAAAGTAAAATCGGAGGAAGAAGTTGAACTGCTCAGGCAGAACAACCAGATTGTTTCAAAAACCCTGGCTGAAATTGCCGGAATGATCACGCCCGGAGTGACTACCCTTGAGCTGGATAACCGGGCTGAAGAATATATCAGAGATCATGGAGCAGAACCCGGATTTAAAGGATACCGTGGGTTCCCAAATACGCTCTGTACCTCATTGAACAATGAAGTAGTTCATGGTATTCCTTCGAATTATCAATTGAAAGAGGGCGACATACTTTCAGTCGATTGTGGCGTAATCAAAAATGGTTATTTTGGCGATACAGCCTTTACGTTTAAGGTTGGAAACGTCCCTGAAAAAGTGATGAAATTGTTGAAAGTTACCAGGGAATCACTATGGAAAGGTGTGGAACAAGCGACTGCCGGACAGAGATTGGGGGATATTGGTTTTGCCGTACAGGAACATGCCGAATCAAACGGTTTTTCAGTAGTCAGGGAAATGGTTGGCCATGGCCTGGGATCCGACTTGCATGAACCTCCCGAAGTACCGAATTACGGGAAACAAGGGCATGGTCCGAAACTTCCCGATGGATTGGTAATTTGTATAGAACCTATGATCAATATGGGAAAGAAAGACATCATCCAGGAAAAGGATGGATGGACCATACGTACCCTGGATAAAAAACCATCAGCACATTTTGAATTTGCAATGGTTGTCAGGACAGGAAAAGCCGATATTTTGTCAACATTTGAGTATATTGACGAAGTTTTAAATAATAAAGCATAATTATATGGCTAAACAACCTTCAATACAGCAGGATGGCACCATAATTGAAGCCCTTTCAAATGCGATGTTCAGGGTGGAACTGGAAAATGGACACGTTATTACAGCCCATATTTCCGGAAAAATGAGAATGCACTATATTAAGATCCTGCCCGGTGATAAAGTGAAAGTGGAAATGTCACCCTATGACCTGAGTAAGGGCAGAATCACGTTTAGATATAAATAAAATATCAAAAATGAAAGTTAAAGCTTCAGTAAAAAAACGTTCATCAGATTGTAAGATCGTAAGAAGAAAAGGACGTATATATGTTATAAATAAAAAGAATCCCAGATTTAAACAACGTCAGGGATGATGGAATTTTTATACAATATTTACTATTAGATATCATGGCAAGAATCGTTGGAGTTGACTTACCAAAAAACAAACGCGGTGAAATAGGGCTGACCTATATTTACGGCATAGGCAGAAGTGCTGCCAGAAAAATTCTTGATGAAGCAGGAATCGATCACAATATAAAAGTTAAGGACTGGTCTGATGAACATATCACCAGTATCCGGAAAATATTAAATGAGAATTATAAGCTCGAAGGTGAACTCCGTTCAGAAGTGCAACTGAATATCAAACGGCTTATGGATGTTGGGGCATACCGCGGAATCCGCCATAGAATCGGATTGCCGGTTCGTGGCCAGAGTACCAAAAACAATGCCCGTACAAGAAAAGGAAGAAGAAAAACTGTTGCAAATAAAAAGAAAGCAACCAAATAGTTAGTGAATTATGGCAAAAAAGACAGGATCATCAAGAAAAAGGGTGGTTAAAGTTGAGCCTAACGGACAGGCTCATATCCATGCGTCTTTTAACAACATTATAATCTCGTTGACAAACAACGCAGGACAGGTGATCAGCTGGTCTTCATCAGGGAAAATGCGTTTCCGGGGATCCAAGAAAAACACCCCCTATGCAGCCCAACAGGCCGCTCAGGATTGTGCTAAAGTAGCCTATGACCTTGGGCTTAGAAAAGTTAAAGTGTTTGTGAAAGGACCCGGATCCGGAAGGGAATCTGCAATCAGAACCATTCATTCCGCAGGCATTGAGGTTATAGAAATTGTTGATGTAACCCCGCTGCCTCACAATGGGTGCCGACCTCCAAAAAGAAGAAGAGTGTAAGTTTGTTTAGAAAATTATCAGATAGATGGCAAGATATACTGGACCAAAAACAAAAATTGCAAGAAAATTCGGAGACCCGATCTTCGGACCCGATAAAGCTTTTGAGAAAAAGAATTATCCTCCCGGACAACACGGGATGAACAAAAGAAGACGGAAAAAGTCTGAATATGGTGTTCAACTGAAAGAAAAGCAAAAAGCTAAATATACCTACGGCCTCCTTGAAAGACAGTTTTCAAACCTGTTTAAAAAAGCATCCGGCAGTAAAGGTATTACCGGAGAAGTGCTGCTTCAGCTTCTTGAATCACGACTTGATAACGTGGTGTTCCGTCTTGGCGTTGCCCCAACAAGGGATGCCGCACGTCAACTGGTTTCACACCGCCATATTATTGTGAACGGAATTGTGGTAAATATCCCGTCTTATTCCGTAAAGGCCGGAGACCTGGTTGGTGTGAGAGAGAAATCAAAGTCGCTTGAAGCCATCACAAATTCCCTGAGTATCGCCAGGCATGCAACATCATCCTGGCTTGAATGGGACATGGATCTGATGACCGGAAAGTTCTTAAACGTTCCAAAAAGGGACGAAATTCCTGAGAATATCCAGGAGCAACTAATTGTCGAATTGTATTCAAAATAATATTATTTATAATTTCTTATGGCGATTCTAGCATTTCAAAAGCCTGACAAAGTGATCATGATTCAGGCCAGTGAAAACCACGGTAAATTTGAATTCAGACCATTGGAACCCGGTTATGGTATAACCGTGGGCAATGCGCTGAGAAGAATTCTTCTGTCCTCATTAGAAGGCTATGCAATCTCATCAGTCCGTATCGATGGTGTTGAACATGAATTTTCAACAATCAAAGGTGTTATGGAAGATGTTACTGATATGGTCCTGAATCTGAAACAAATTAGGTTTAGAAAACTTGTGGATGAGGTCGATAATGAGAAAATTATCGTCACTATCAACGGGCAGACTGAATTTAAGGCCGGAGAACTGAACAAATTCCTGAATAGCTTTGAAGTTCTAAATCCCGACCATGTGATCTGCAGTATGGAATCAACTGTAAAACTTCAAATTGAATTGAACATTACTAAAGGAAGAGGGTATGTGACCGCTGAGGAAAACCAACCCGAAGATGCCCCCTTTGGCCTGATTGCCATGGGCTCCATTTTTACACCCATCAAGAATGTGAAATTTGAAGTGGAAAACTACCGGGTTGAACAAAAAACCGACTATGAAAAACTGATCCTTGAAATCATCACTGATGGTTCCATCCATCCAAAAGATGCCCTCAAGGAAGCAGCAAAAATATTGATCTACCATTTCATGTTATTCTCGGACGAAAAGATCACCCTGGATTCTGATGATAAATATGGCAATGAAGAATTCGATGAAGAAGTCCTTCATATGAGACAACTGCTGAAAACCAAACTGGTAGATCTCGACCTTTCAGTCAGAGCCCTGAACTGCCTGAAAGCCGCAGAGGTTGATACATTGGGCGACCTTGTAAAATTCAATAAAAACGACCTGCTAAAGTTCAGGAACTTCGGCAAGAAGTCTCTCACGGAGCTGGAAGATCTTTTAACAACCATGGGATTGAATTTTGGAATGGATACCGGTAAATACAAACTCGATAAAGAATAATTGGTGCGAACAGAGTAACGGATTAAGAAATGCGACACAGAAAAAGATTTAATCATCTAAGTAGGACAAGTGCCCACAGGAAAGCCATGCTGGCAAATATGGCTTCCTCACTGATCTTACACAAGAGGATCAAAACAACAATAGCAAAGGCCAAAGCCCTGCGGATCTATGTGGAACCTTTAATTACCAAATCCAAGGAAGATTCCACCCATTCCAGACGTGTGGTATTTAGCTATCTGAAAGATAAACATGCAGTTTCGGAATTATTCCGCGAGGTTTCTCCAAAGATCATGGACCGTCCCGGTGGATATACCAGAATCCTGAAAACCGGAAACCGCCTTGGTGATAATGCAGATATGTGCATCATCGAACTGGTGGACTATAACGAAAACCTGCTGGAAGCCCGGGAAGCAACAACCAGAACTGCCAGGAGAAGAAGGTCTAAAAAGAAAACTGTCACTGCTCAGGTTGAAACCGGCGCTGATGAATCTGCAGATGCAGCCGCTGAACAGGCAGAGCACAAGGTTGAGGATGAATCAGAAACCAGCGAAGAAGTGAAAGACAAACCCGTAGCGGAAACCAGCGAAGAGGAAAAGACCGGGGAGGAACCAAAAGAAAAACCTGAAGATTCAAATCAGGACGCGTAATTATTTTAGGATATTATTAAGGGATGGCAGTAATGTCATCCCTTTTTTTTTGATGGTAATTCAGTGCCCGCATTCCCTTTTGTCAAAAACCTATTGTATAACACATTCCCAGCCCTGGGAAAAAAGACCAATTATGGGTACCTTTAATAATTTGCATAATATATTGATATACGAGGTTCTAAACTAATTAAATTCTTAAAAACATGTCTGATCTCAAAGCAAAACTACAGGAAAAAATTGAGGCCTGGAGGCCTCGAACAGTCAAACTTCTCAAAGAACACGGTGATGTGGTCATTGGCGATGTGAAGATTTCACAGGCCATCGGCGGAATGCGCGGAGTGAAGTGTCTCCTCACCGACATTTCTTACCTCGATCCTTTTGAAGGGATCCGTTTCAGGGGATTCACCATCCCTGAAGTACTTGAAAAACTGCCAAAACCCAAGGACGGAGGAGAAGTCCCTCTGGTTGAAGGCTTTATTTATTTACTGCTTACCGGAGATCTGCCTACGGCCTCTGATGTGGATACTATCGCTGCAGAGTTCCGTGAAAGAGCCAAAGTCCCCGCCTATGTGTTTGATGTTCTGAATGCCATGCCTGCAGATTCACATCCCATGGTCATGCTTTCGGCAGCCATTGTATCCATGCAACGTGAGTCAGTATTTGTGAAAATGTACAACGAGGGTCTTAACAAAATGAAAATGTGGGAGCCTACCTATGAAGATGCACTTAACCTGTTGGCACGCCTGCCCCAAATAGGTGCTTATATCTACAGGAAAAAATATAAGGGAGGCAATATCATTCCCCCGGATCCAAATAAGGACATGGGCGCTAACTTTGCTCACATGATGGGTATCGACAAACCCTATGACGACATGTCACGCTTGTACTTCATACTGCACAGTGATCATGAGAGCGGTAATGTGAGCGCACATACCGGGCACCTGGTTGCCAGCGCACTCTCTGATATCTATTATGCCATCTCAGCTATGGTGAACGGACTGGCAGGTCCTCTGCACGGATTGGCCAATCAGGAAGTGCTGAGATGGATCCAGGGTGTTATGGACCAGATGGGAGGTAAAACACCTAATAAAGAAGAAATGAAGAAGTTTGTCTGGGATACCCTGAATTCAGGGCAGGTGATACCTGGTTATGGCCATGCCGTACTCAGGAAAACCGATCCAAGATATACCGCTCAAAGGGATTTTTGCCTTAAACATCTTCCCAACGACCCAATCTTTGAGTATGTAAGCATCCTCTATGAAGTGGTTCCGGACATCCTGAAAGAACATGGAAAGGCGAAAAACCCATGGCCAAATGTTGACGCACAATCAGGAGTGATACAATGGCATTACGGACTGGTCGAATACGACTATTATACCGTTCTGTTCTCCATCGGTAGAGCCATAGGGGTTCTTGCCAATATCATCTGGGACCGTGCTCTTGGATATCCGATTGAGAGACCCAAGTCACTGACAACCGCCATGCTTGAAGAAATTGCAGCCGGTAAGTGAAAACCCGCGTCATAATCATTTAAACTGCCCCGCCCGGGGCAGTTTTTTTTGCATGTGGCCTTCAGTTACCGGACAGCCCCGCTCGCTGGCAGGTCTGGCCGGATCCAGCCGCTTAGCGCTTTTAAAGCGCTTAGCGGCTTTCCAAAAAACGGATTCCTTTACCCAGTCCAATCGGTCATGACATGTAAAACGCCTGTCTCGTAGAGACTTACAGGCCCAATAACTTCCAGCGTCCCTGCCACCTGGAAGTGTTATGGTCAAAGCTCTGCGGAGAGCGTCAACCTATTGCAGGAACCGCACAAGCGCCCCCCATTTCTGATCAACCTTAAACTTCAGTTTAAGATAAAAACTTCCATGCAGAAAGTGGGCCTTGATCACACGCGTGCCCTGCTCTGCCATTCGTGCACAGAAATCCTCAATCATTGAAGTGCCGATACCACGCCCCTTTAATGGGGTAATTACCGCCGCCCCATCCAGAAGGATCACCTCATTTTCAAGAGGTATGTAACACAACCCGCCAATCACCTGGTCCTGTTTGTCAAGCACCACAAAATGCTTGTCCATTTCAGAAATGGTTTTGGGGTAATTCTCTTCAAAGAACAAACGGTACAACTGACCAATTTCAGAAGCGTCGAGTGGCTCCCGCATGGTATAGCGGGTATCCCTCTTGTCGGTGATCTCCGTGGTGACCAACACCTCCTCTGACTTTTCTTCACCAATTCGCAAAAAATCCACACGCTGATAACTCTGCATTCTTGAAAAAACCATGCGACTGAAAATCAGACGATCATCCTCATTTTTAATGGACGATTGGAAATCAAAAAGCTCTGCGTGCTGAATTGCGGGTACCGATACATCTTTCCTGATCCGGTCCAGCAACGCGTTAAAAGCATCTTTTACAGTATTGCCGGAATGATCAAAATAGGTATGTCTGTAAAAGTAGTAGCGTACAATTTCAGGGTATTTGTAGAGCCGGAATAAACTTGTGAGCTCAAACATGGTTTGTTCCCTGGCCGTGGAAAGGGAATTGGGATTCAACTTTCCCCATTCTTTGTACTGATCAATGGCATTATACACAGCAATGGGCAGGTAATAAGACCCCCTCATCTTTGCGATATACTCCTTTAACTGGCTGCAGACTTGCCGTTGCTTACAAAAAAGAACATCGCGTTTCTGGATGTCTTCCAACAGATCATTCAGAAAGATCATTGCCTGTTCAAATCCAAGAGCTTCAATACTGGCATCGAAGATCCAGTGTATCTTAAGTTGTTTTTTACACCAGGGATAATGGGCAATGGTTTTGTCATAAAAGTTTTTTATCATCGGAAGCACCAGCGAAGAGGGCCCGTCATACTTTTCCCAGCCGGCCAGAGACTGCACCGTGGCGGTTTCAAGGTAGTCCAGCTCAGGTACTACTACATTCTCCGGCCCGATGTACCCGGGAACAATTTGATGGACGCTCTGTTGCCAGAGTGTGAAAAATACCTTTAACGCCTTAACGATAAGCTTTCTCCAGGCGTTGGACTTGTTCAGGTATCCAAGGGAATAATGAAGACCGGAAAACTCACGGATCTTATCCCATGCAGTGAGTTCACTCAGATATTTTGAACTCATGGCTCCCATTCCGGACTGTGAGTAACCCAGCGCCGGTAAACTTAACAGACTGAAAGGATGGCCGCTGATGGCCGCCCAGAGGTAAATGGTCCTCAAACCATGAGTTTCGTGCAGATGATCATTAAGCATCAGACACAGATCGTAATGTTTTCCGGTTCTGGTATTGATGCTGAGCCGGTATTTCAGGTAATGGAATGAAGACGGCAGTTTGGTCAGCCAGATACCCTCATCAGGAACTGTTGTCAAATCGAAATTTGTTTCATCATAAGCCAGTTTAACCGATTGCTGAAGGAAAATAGTGCCTGTGAGAACATGCTTGATCTTTTCTTTTTCCATTTCGATGATCCCCGGATCTATCTTTAATTTACGG
>CAYOFK010000028.1:18073-21704 GCA_964403185.1 uncultured Rikenellaceae bacterium
CTTGATCTTTTCTTTTTCCATTTCGATGATCCCCGGATCTATCTTTAATTTACGGTCCCAAACAGCTTCCTCAAAGATGACGTGATCCTCCAGCGATCGTTTTTCAAAAAATGTATTGAGCTTCAGTAAATATTTGTTGGCATAATGTGACAGTACCGGATCGGAATCATGAAGGATCCAACTGGCCAGTTCAGAACGGATGGGAACGTAATAGTCCAGATTCTCCATTGCGAAATTATAAAGCAACTTGAGCAGGTTTTTAAACTGCAACCGGATGGCGGGTTTGGCTGGCCATTTAAGCTGCTCCCGGTATGAAAGAAGCCTCTGCCGAAGCGATTCCAGTTTCTGTTTGCCGATTTCCTTTCCGGCAATCTCTTTTATCGACTGTTCGGTAAGGAAGGAGAGTCCCGATTGTATAAATGTGGGCAGTAGTTTGCTGTAATCAATATTCGGATCATGCAGCAGTAAAGCCTGGTAAGCCTGGGACCGCACCGACTCATTTTTATGTCTGGACAGGGCCTCAAGCCTCCGGCTGATGATGGTGGCTACATGTTCTTCGTAATCCCCAAAAACATCTTCAATCTGCCTTGTACATTGAAGGGCGGTTTCCGGCTCAGAATACAGGGCACAACAGATCAGATGATTGATGAAATTGATCTTTTGATCCCGTATGAAATCCAGTGAAGGGAATGCATTATCAGGGAAGTTTGATGCCGGAACATCCGGCAGCAATACCTGGGCTGACACATGGTTAAGCGGAAGGTCCCAGCCTTCCTTACAGGGACAGAACTGAATGAGTGAAGGATTCCCGATCCACAATCGGGGCTGCCTGCAAAACAATCCAAGATCAATGACCTTGCCGGAAACAGTGTAAACCAGGTCCCCGATAAGATGTTGGTTTTTGCCCCGGACCTTTTTTACAGGTAATGTGATATCAAATACCTTGTTGTGAATGCCTTTGCCTGTAACAGTAACATCATTTTCAAGAATGCCCAGGTCCCTGAAGAACCACCTGGGTATTTTAATGCCCATCCGGTCTTTTTCCAGGATGATATAATTCTGTTTGTACAACTCACTGATCTCGGTCGTCAGGTTTTTTTCAATGACCTTTCTGTTAAAAGAGCCTTTGGGCGTCAGTTCCCCTTTTTTAAGTTCAAAATTCCGGTTGAGCAATGCATAATTTATAACCCGTTCAAATGGCGCCAGGTCTTTGTTGGCCGCCCTGACGATTTGGTGAAAATATTCTTCCTGTATCTGATCGCCAGGCGCATCTTTTAACACAGGATCTTCCTTATCGGGTACGATCAGAAGTACATTATAGGGCCGTGCATCCCCAACCAGGAAGGTGCTTTTTATGCCGGGAACACCGCTGAACTTCTGCTCTACAGTTCTTGGCGCAACTGTTTGTCCTTTATTATTCTTATAGATGTCCTTTACCCTGTCAACAATGGAATAATGCCCCGTCTCTGACTTTGTGAAAATATCCCCTGTTGACAGGTAGTACTCTTTCCTGCGGCCCGGATAAGGAATGATGTCCCCCGGCCCGGCCTCTTCCAGGTACCTTCCGATATAATGCCCGGAAATCTCCAGTTCGTTGTTTTCTGCAAATCGGGTGTAAACCCCCGGAAGTGGAATGCCGGTGGAATGATCGTAATAATCTCCGGGAGGGGTCATTGTGATGCCTCCGGTGGCTTCTGTCATTCCAAACCCACTGCATAGAAGGATGCCGTGATCCTGGAAAAAACGAAAGGTTTTTGGATCCAGGTACCCCGCGGCAGACAGCCCCCATTTCAGTCTTTTTCCAACTACTTTTCTGAGAATTTTCTCCCGCTTCCTGCCTTCCTGTTCCACATCTAATTGTTCTGTAGCCTCTTCATGTAATTGCATCCATCGTAACGGAACACTAATGAAAACAGAAGGACTGACCCTCGGGAACAGTGACAAAAGAGTCTCTTTTGAAGGATTTCCGACAAATACATATTTCCCTCCCCAGTAAATGGTCCCAAGCATTTCAAGATACCTTCCAAATGTATGGTACAGAGGAAGATAACACAGCATGATCTCGTCTCTTCCAATGTCGGGCAAGGCCGCACCCCGTGCAAAACGCTTGGTGATCAGGTTGTATATTGAGAAGGAAACTCCTTTTGGAATGCCTGTACTTCCGGAAGTAAACATGGTGGTAGCTACAGCATTCAAAGCCATGCTTTTTCTCTTTTTTAAAATAGTGACGATCCTGGCTTCACTCAGGCTTTTGCTTCTTTCTCCCAGGAAGGCATCCGCCTGATCACTAATCCTGATATTGGCGTCAATAACATATATTTTAAAATTCCTTCCGGTTTGTTTTCTGACATTCTCCAGGATTTCCAGTCGCTGAGCCGTATCCGTTACGGCAATGTTAATACCCAACCGGTTGAACACGGAAGTGAGGATCTCCACGTTAAAATGGATGTTGAGAGGCGTGTTGAATATATCGTAAAATAAGCAGGCCAGGTCACAACAGGCCGATTCCACACTGTTCTCGCAGTAAATAGCCACCCTTGGATCTTCCGGAAGCGTGTCATGAAATACAGCCGCAATTTCCCGCACATGCCGGGATACTTGTTCATAGCTGAACTGACTGACTACAGACTGTAACATGTCCTGAAATAAGATGTCATGACGGTGCTCATCTACCCTCTGGTGAAACAGATCTTTTAAGGAAAAGTTGGTTTTCCTGATGACTCTGAACACGGTTTCAGCCCACTGGTTCCTTTCTTCCATTGATTTCAGAGACCCTAAATATTCCGGCTTTGATGTGAGATCGAGGAATAAATGCCAGATCCTTTTTTCCAGTGGTGAATCCCCCGTTCTTTTAAGCGCCTTCCCCGACAATGTATGTATTTCCCCGGCCAGGGACGGATCATTCCCCGGAGAGAGGTCCTTCCATTGCAATAATAAAACCTTTAGTCTTTTAAGATCTGTTTTCATAGGCAATGCCTGGTGGTATATAATGTCCCCCGGATAGGGAGGTATGGAATAATCGCAAAGAAAACCATCATATGCCCCTGCTTTTATTTATAAAAATACTAAAAAGTATGATTGATCATGACCAGTTTCGTATCGGGTTCTGACAGAATACCAGAAACCTGCATCCAAAGCTATTTCTGTAGCGGCAAATGCCCGGAAACTAAATAATTCTGTATCTTCGGAAGACCGGGGGTCTGTCTTAAAAACATGTTCAGTTGTGCTTTCAACTGAAATGGAAAAATCTTAATCTTTGAGTATCAGGTCAGAAGATTTTTCGACTGTGCATAAAATGGCAGTTTTGTTGATTTTTGAGATACCCCATCTTAGAGCATTATCTATGGCGTATAAAAGTCTGGAAACATTTATTCATGATCTCGAACAGGCTGGTGAGCTGCTCAGGATCAAAGCAGCAGTGAATCCTGAACTGGAGATGACTGAGATTACTGACCGGATCTCAAAATTGCCCGGAGGCGGGAAAGCCCTGTTGTTTGAAAATTCAGGAACATCCTTTCCGGTGTTGATGAATGGGATGGGGTCCGTTAAAAGGATGTGTATGGCGCTGGGAGTGGAAAACCTTGACCATATCGGATCAGAAATTGGTGGCCTGTTAAGGGAATTTACAGCA
>CAYOFK010000029.1:0-6780 GCA_964403185.1 uncultured Rikenellaceae bacterium
TAGAGCATCAGCTTCCCAAGCTGAGGGTCGGGAGTTCGAACCTCCTTTCCCGCTCAAAAAACCAGAAAGCTTGAATCAAAGCTTACTGCCTTTTATTGTTCCAGGTGTTCCAGTCGCTTCAGCAACGGAGGGTGGGAATAGTGGAAAAAGACGTAAAGCGGATGGGGCCTCAGGTTGCTCAGGTTTTTTACCGCCAGTTTTTTCAAGCCTGCAGCAAGGTGGCTTCCGCTAAAATGCTCTTTTGCAAAAGCATCCGCACTGAATTCATTTTTCCGCGACCATGCATTCATTATCAGTCCCAGGATGGTGGATATGGGTGAATACAGTATCCCGAACGCCACCAGGCTCACATGAAATGCAGGCTCCTCAACTCCCAGTGCCATTGAAAGCGCAGGATTTTTAATGAACCACGACAATATGTAAAGCGTGAGTCCCATTTGCAGAATGGAGAGCAGAATTCCCGAACGGGTATGTTTCATTTTGTAATGACCGATCTCATGGGCCAGGACGGCCACGATCTCATCCGGGTTCAGGTCTTCAATCAGGGTGTCATACAGTACAATCCGTTTTTTCCTGCCCAGTCCGCTAAAGTAAGCATTGGCTTTTGATGACCGTTTGGACCCGTCAATGACGTACACATTGTCCAGTGCAAAATGCACTTTGTTGCAGAATGCACGGATCCGGGTTTTAAGTTCACCGTCTTCCAAAGGGGTTTGCTTATTAAACAGCGGCACGATCAGGGTTGAATAAAACATGGTCATGAAAATCATAAAACCCGCAATCACAGCCCATGCCAGCAACCAGAACCACTTGCCTGTAATGATATAAAACCAGACCACCATGGCCAGAATGCCACCTCCGATAACGGCACCCAGGATCCAGCCTTTGATCTTATCGGTAAAAAATAATTTGAGGGTGGATTTGTTAAATCCGTACTTTTCTTCAATAACAAAAGTGTTATATAGTGAGAACGGGGTATTCAGCACATCCATTGCAAGTCCAAGGATCCCAAAAAAGAATAATGCCAGGAGGATGGTATTGGTCGATAATTGTCCTGCCCATGTATTCACAAGAGCAAATCCGCCAAGGAACAACATGAGTAAGATCAGAACCAGGCTGAAACCTGATGTTAAAATGCCGAATTTCAGGTTTTCCCTGTAATATTCCTGTGAAGTCCGGTATTTTTCCGGATCGTAGATGCCCTTTAAGGTTTCCGGCAGGTCTGCGGTCCACTGTTTATTGTTCAGGTGGTCCATGATCCGCTCCAACACAAAATCAAAAAGCAGGATGCCCGTAATGATATAAAACAATACGCTATACATGGTCTGTCTGATTAAGGCGGTAAAAGTATAAGAGATCACGGAGAGTGGACTTTCGTCCATGGCCACAAATATTCCATCCTTACGGGACTCTCACCTTTCACCTCTCATCCTTGTCAGCTTCCCGGGGGCGGGTTGATAGTCCAAAAGGCAGATACAAGGGACATGAGCTGAGTACACTGGTAAGAATAAAAATGCCGGCCACAACCAGGAATACGATTCCGGCAACGCCGGAAAGTACGTCCATAAAGTAAAGTACAATGATCAATCCTGCAATAAGCAGTCTGATGATCCTGTCTATCCCTCCCATGTTCTTTTTCATAACTAAAAAATTAATGAATAAAATTCCACTTTATGTAAAAATAGCAAAACTATTTAAATAGCATCGTTTACCGTTTTTATAATGAGCGTAAAAGTATGGACCGTTTATCCCGAACCCCTGTTTTCGGGACCGGGAGTACGAACCAATGAATTAAAACCTTTTTCCGTATCCCGACAGTTATGTTTGTGGTGGTTTAGCAAATGCCATGAAAAACCTGATATTGTTCATATTATCATTTATATTCCTGTGTTCCGTTCCGGGTATGGGGCAATCCCTCCTGGAAGGGGCCGCCACAGGCACGGGATCCAGGAATAAAACAGAACTCTATGGTTTTGTAAGGGGTGTTGGTTATGCAGGTTTTACCCCGCCGCCCCGAAAGCCTGAATTTAAGAGCCTGTATGGAGAGGCATCCCTTAAAGTAGCGTCCCGGTTCGGAACGTTCGGTAGTGGGTTTACGGAATTCCGGCTGCGTCAGGGTGTTGAATTTGACAACAATGTAAAGGATCTTTTACTCAGGGAAGCATACATAGATCTCTATTTTGGAAAACTGTCCCTCAGCTTCGGACAAAAAATAATTGTCTGGGGAAAAGCCGATGGGATCAACCCGACCAACAACCTGACACCCATGAATCTGATGATGCGGTCCCCCGATCCGGACGACAGGAGAATGGGCAATATTCTGGTGTCAGGAAGCTACAGGATTTTCAGTAATTTATCAGTGGGGGCAATATGGATCCCTGCATACAAGGCTTCCGTACTGCCGTGGCAGTTTGCAACATTTCCTGAAGGTGTTGCATTTACAGAGGGCCCGTATCCCGACCTGAAGTTTAAGAATGGTTCTGTTGCGGCCAGGCTGGAACTGAATCTGCCATCTTTTGAGGGCTCTCTTTCCTGGTACAGTGGATATTCTTTAAATCCGGGCATTGCCCTGGATACTCCCGGCACGAACCAATCATCCCTTATACAGGTGCGCACCAGGGCATTCCGCCACCATGTTGCCGGCTTTGATTTTTCCACGGCATTTGGATCTTTCGGCTTCCGTGGGGAAGCAGCCCTCCGGATCCCGGAGAATGGTTATGAAAAAAGAATAGAAGTTCCCGCTCCTGACGCATGGTATGTGCTGGGGATCGACCGGTCATTCGGGAATGTGCATTTAATTGCACAATACGCAGGCCGCCATGTATTTGGGTTTGAGGAGATCCGTCCCCCGGCTGACAGCCTCGATATGATCCGTTTCGGACTGGAGCAGGGAAACAGGCTGTTCCAGAACCAGCAGGTTGCCTGGAGTCACAGTGTCAGCCTGAGGATTTCGGTGAATCTTTTTTATGAATCCATGACTGCCGGGCTTTTCACTATGGGGAATTTCAGCACCGGTGAATATGTGGTCATTCCAAAGCTCACCTACCGCATCGCAGATGGATTGCAATGCAGTCTGGGATGCGAATGGTACTCGGGAGCCGGCCAAACCTTGTACAACATGATCGAGGACCCCTTCAACAGTGTATTTATTGAACTTAAAGCTCTGTTTTAAGAAACTATTACATAATAATTTAAACACCATTACTTAAACAATATAATTAAGAAATGAAAAATACCAGGAATCGATGAAAAGCGGCGGGTTTATAATAAAATACAGATGGTGGATCCTGGGTTTCAGTTTTATTCTGACCCTGGCATTCAGCATCCAGTTACGAAATGTTAACATCGATCCGGATGTGAGTCATTACATACCTGAAAAGATGACTTCCAGGGTGAATACCGAAAAGATAGAAGATATTTTCGGCGGAAACGAGATGCTAATGATCGTATTTGAGACGGATGATGTATTGAGGAAGGAAACGCTCAGTCGCATTAAGTCGGTATCAAAGTCCGTAAAAAAACTGAAGGCCACAAACAAGACCCTGTCACTGTTTGACAGCAAAAGCATCAGGGGAGAAAAGGGGGCCATGATCGTTGAGCCTGCAGTGAAGCGCATCCCGCGGACGGAATATGAAACAGGGATGCTGAGAACCGAACTCATGGAAAATGAACTGGTGTACGAACTGGTTGTTTCTGCAGACTTCAGGCTCTCGGCCATCATCATGGTATTAAATAAGGGGGTTGACAATCTGAAACTTATCGATGATGTTCAGAGCATTCTTGCTGAGCATCCCGGACCGGAACAGGTTTACCTGGGAGGACTGCCCTATCTTCAGGCCATTACCTCCAGGGAATTGAGTAAGGATTTTAAGGTATTGCTGCCCGGAGGCCTCATCCTGATGCTGATCATGCTGTATGTATTCTTCAGGCAAAAGAGAGGCGTGTTTTTGCCCTTCGCGGTTGTGTTGTTGTCCATTACATTCAGCATCGGGATCATGCCCCTTCTGGGATGGGAAATGTCGATCATTACCTTGCTCCTGCCCATCATCCTGATTGCAGTTGCCAATGATTACGGCATTCATATCATCGCAAAATATCAGGAGCTGGTTTTGTCAAAACAGGAAAACGGGGGACGGAAAGAACTTGCCCGGAAGGTATATAAAGCTCTTAAGACGCCGGTATTATTTACAGGAATCACCACCCTGGCCGGCATCCTGAGCCTTCTTTCACATAAAATGATCCCGGCCAAACAACTGGGGATCCTTGCAGCAGCCGGGATATGTATGGCCCTTCTGCTGAGTTTGCTGCTTATTCCGGCCGTACTGAGTTTCTTAAGGGTGCATCCTCCGGAATTCCGTAACAATGCAAGTACGGGCTGGATGGAGCACATGCTGTCAAAAATCAGCCGGGTACTCACCACATGGCCCAAAAGAATCCTGCTTATTTCCTCAACAGTGGTTCTGGTTTCTGCCTGCGGCTTATTTTTCCTTAAAGTGGACACAAATATCGAAAACTTTTTTCCTGAAAAACACCCGGTACGGACCGGCTCTGCCCTTATAAATAAGCATTTTGGCGGGTCACAAACCATTTCCCTTGTGGTGGAGGGCGACATTAAAGATCCGGAGATCATTAAACGGATAGAACGTTATAAAAGATCCCTTTCAGAACAACCGGGAGTAGGCAATGTCCTGGCCATCAGCGATGTGATACTTGAAATGAGTAAAGCGCTGAACGATCCGGAAGACGAGGGATATGACCAGATACCGGATTCCAGAAATGCCATTGCCCAATACTTTGAACTCTATGCCATGAGTGGTGATCCTGAGGATTTTGAACAGCTGGTGGATTTTGATTACAAGCATGCGCAGATCATCGTTCGTCTCAGTAATGGCAGCAATACAAGTATAAAGAACGTGCTTCGCTATGCACGTACGATCACAGCAAGTGATCAAAACCTTACTCTCATTGGCGGATATGGGTATGTTGTATCAGAGTTGGCCGACATTGTGGTTAACGGTCAAATGTTATCCCTGCTGTTTGCAGTGGTCGTCATCATGATTCTGGTGATGGTCCTGTTCAGATCTGTCAGGGCAGGCCTGATCTCTGTGATACCTCTCATATCCGCCATTATTTTACTTTTTGGCCTGATGGGAATACTGGGCATCCGGCTCGACCTGGCCACGGCACTGTTGTCTTCCATGATGATTGGTATCGGAGTGGATTACACCATTCATTTTCTTTGGCGTTACAAAGTTGAACTGGCGGAATCACAAAGTCCTGAAAAATCGGTCGCCGTAACATTGCAGACTACCGGAAGGGGGATTCTTTTCAATGCCTTGTCGGTAATTCTGGGCTTTGTAATTCTTGTTTTCTCATCTTTTCCACCCATCCGTTTTTTTGGCTTTTTAATAGTGATCTCAATTGGGGCTTGCTTGATAGGTGCACTGATGGTTGTGCCTGCCATGTTGTTGGTGTTCCGTCCCTCACTGGAAGCAGGTAAGGGTAAGAAACTCATTTTAAAAACACGAGTCTGGTGGCATCGCTTGTTGAGATCAAAAAGATGGACACCGGGTTTACCAAAGCGGGGAGTGGTAAAACAAACAGTAAAAATCCACCCCCGAAGAAAGTGGATTTCCAATTAAGATTAATTAGAATAATACCAAGATTATGAACAGATACCTGTTTTCCTTATGCATCCTTTTTATTACCAGCGGATTTGTATCAGGTGTTCCGGATGAGGATCCTGAACAAATCATGAGGCAATCCATTAATGCCGGCAAATTTAAAGGGATTGAAACCATTTCCACCCTGAAGATCATCGATGCCAAAGGCAGGGAACGGATCCGGAAAATATACATGGCTTCCAAATCACATGCGTCTGAGGGGGTTGAAAAGCGCATTATAAAATTTCTTGAACCCACCGATATCAAGGGCACGGGAATGTTGGTTTTTGATTATGATACAAAACGGGACGACATGTGGATGTACCTACCTGCACTCAGGAAAACAAGACGCATTGTCAGTTCCGAAAAGAGCAAAAGTTTCATGGGATCGGAGTTCAGCAATGCGGATATGGCTGCCTCCAGTCCGGACGACTTCAACTACGAATTATCGGGCACTGAAATTGTGGATGGAACACCATGCTGGAAAATCCACGCCACTCCTGTATCCGGGGATGTGGCAAGGGAGCAGGGATATGCCAGTCAGGTTCTTTTCATTGGAAAAAAGGATTTTGTAGTCCGCCGGGCCCTGTATTACGATGAGGATAATGATCTCTATAAAGTTTTGAATTACAGCGATATCCGATTGGCGGATCCCGAAGGGAAGAAGTTCATTGCAGCCACAATGATCATGGAAAACAATCAGAACGGCAGGTCTTCGATCATACGGATGGAAACCATCATGGTAAATAAAGAACTTAGTGATGAGCTTTTCACGCTAACTTACCTGGAGCGGCAATGATCAGGTGTGAGAACTTCAGTTTCATGTTCCATGTTTCATGTACCGGGTTCATGGTAGTCAATGCCTGAATAAGGTTGACTTAATTAGACAATAAATTGTTGATAATACGGATTTTTACAGGTATGCAAGCCAACCGGGCATTTGCAGCCTCAACTTTTCAACTCTTCCACTCCTCTGGGTTCCAACCTCAGCCTCAACCTTATCAATCCCTGACCCTGTTAAACCTGAGCGTCTTTATCAACCAGTTTGGCAGGGCTTTCACTTTCTTTCTTTTCTTAATATTCACGTATAATCCAAGTTTTTTTATCAGGGGAAGTT
>CAYOFK010000029.1:6880-20845 GCA_964403185.1 uncultured Rikenellaceae bacterium
TTCTTTCTTTTCTTAATATTCACGTATAATCCAAGTTTTTTTATCAGGGGAAGTTTGAGTGTTTCAACAAACTCTATCAGGGTACCATCCGGATCTTCAATGTAGGCAAAATGTCCAGCCGCTTCTCCCATATCAAATCCCTTGTTATCATGATCTTCAAAACTATCCACCGTAAACGGGTATCCCTCGGAATGACAGATCTTTTTCAGGTTTTGCATTCCCCTGATATCAAAACACAGGTGAATGAAGCCCAGGTCGCCCCAGAAACGGTCTTTAAATATCCGGTTGGGCTTTCTGTCAGTAGCAGTAACCAGCTCAAGATAGCTGTCTCCAAATATCCGGCTGAAGCTTCCCTGGCGTTCCTTGCTGTGAAACAGCAACACTCTGCGCATATCTTCGTCTCCCCCGGGGATGCCTGCAAAGTCTTCAAAAACGCCCTTTTTGTCGTAAACCACCTGGTCGTAGCCAAGAATATTTGAATAGAAGCGTATGGAACGTTCCATATTGGAAGTGCCGATGATGGCGCCAAATGCCGCCCCTGTGAGCTTATGTTCATCACGAAACCACCCATTCCCTGTAACAACCTGGAAAAGATTCCCATAAGGGTCTTTAACAAAAAAGTATTTATCGCCTCTGGGGTCTTTTTCAATACCTCCGATAATATTGAGATTTTTCGATTTAAAGGAGGAAATAGTGGATTCAATATCCTGGCTTTTGATTTTAATGGCAAAGATGCCCAGGTCGCCCATTTTCAGTTCAAAATCTGCCGCCTCCGGCACCCGGTCTGTGAATTGCCATATCTCAAATCCGCCGCCTCCCTGCAGGTTCAGTGCCATGGCTGCATGCCTGTTTCTGGCTTCCCCTCCGGTATAATCCTTCATCAGGGTGGCCTTTGCCTTTTCTTCAAAGACACGGATATCGACGCCAAAATGCCGGCGATACCATTGCCAGGCCTCTGCAAGATTGGTAACACCAATGCCAACCTGTTGGATTCCACTAATAATTGCAGGATTCATTTCTTTCTTTTAATTAAGATGCCGTAAAAGTACACATTTTTTCCAATTGATCAGGTCGGTTTGATTTTGGACACCACGCGCCAGAACAATGCTGGTACATACTTCTTTATATAAACGATTGAAAGTTCCCTGCCTCCTATCAGAACCAGCTTTTTTCGCCTTTTCAAAGCAGCCGAAATTTTCCGGGCCGTTTTTTCAACCGATATTCCGGATGCCTGACCGTCATCGATTTTACCCCACAGGCTTCCGTTTGCTGTAAGTGCATTTTTGGAAATATCCGTTTTAACCCGTCCCGGCACCAAAAGTGTGACGTGAATGTTCCTGCTCAGGTATTCCGCCTGAATGGACTCAAAAAAACCGTGCAGGGCATGCTTGGATGCGCTGTATCCCGACCTTAGCGGAAATCCCAATAAACCAACAATACTGGTGACTGCCGCCAGCTGGCCGCCTCCCTGCTTCAGCATGCAGGGTAACACCTCCCTGGTCAGCGCTACGGTTCCAAAAAAATTGATCTCAAAAATCCTTCTGAATACAGCCATATCCAGATCCTCAAACAATGAACGCTGACTGACACCGGCCACATTGATAAGGATGTCGATGCGTTCATACATGGAATACAAATCCTTCACCACAGAAGGAAATGCTTCCGGTTTCATCATGTCCACAAGCTCAATATGGCATCGCTCATTATCGCAGTTTTCCTGTACCCGCTTTAATTCAGCCAGGTCGTTGGAAGTAGCAATGACGCGGGCCCCAAGTCTCAGGAACTCATACACCAGGGCTTCTCCAATACCGGAGGATGCTCCTGACACCCAGACTACTTTGTCATTATAATACATATTCACGACTTATTTTGTTTCTTAAAGATGAAATTCACAAAAGACTGCACCGGGCTGTCTGAAGTGCAGACCAGGGTATTGAATGATCAAAAATAACGCTTTGCCAGGTATCCCATACCCCATGTTGTAAAAAATGAAAAAGTCCCATACACTACCGGAACCAGTCCGATGGTGTAATTGTTCAACAGAGTGCCCGCCACGAACAATGCCAGTGTGCTGTTTTGCAAGCCCACCTCCACAGCAATGGTAAACCGGTTCCGTTTTTCTATTTTAAAAAGGGCAGGAAAAAAGAATCCAGCCAAAATTGAAAGCAGATTCAATGCCAGTGCATAGGGCAGGACTTTAAAAAAACCGGATGGTTCAGGGCTGTTGCCTCCCTTTTCCAGGATGAGTACTCCTGCATATACCAGAAAGAGCATTGCCGGCAGGATGTACCGCAGCGGAGTTTCCAACTTCTTTGTAAAATCAGGCCGCCAGGCTTTGATCAGGATCCCTGCTGTAACCGGTACGACTGTAAGTGCAAAGATGTTAATAACCGTTTTTCCAAGGGATAACTGAATATCCATATCCTGTCCGACAAAGTAATTCAGGGCCATCACAGTCAGCAGGGGAATGGTATAAATGGTAATAAATCCATTAACCACGGTTATGGTTACAGACAGGGCCACATTGCCATTGATCATGTAATTGACCAGGTTGGAAGTGGCCCCGCCGGGACACACCGCAATCAGTACCAGTCCTACTGCAAACAGGGGGTCAAGATTGGTAATGATGGCAATGGCGAAAGCGATCAGCGGCAGCAACACCAATTGGCTGATCAAACCTACGATAATGTTTTTTTTCTCCGTGATGATGTTCCTGATCTCCTCAAGCCTGATGGAAAATCCCAGTCCAAGCATGATGACGGCCAGGGTGACCGGTAAGAATACATCTGAAAAAAGAGTCGGGGACATATCTGGACCTGCGAATAAGATATCAGATCCGAAGATAGTTATTATTTGAGAACATTCCCTTCAAGCGTTTATCCCGGACATTCCTGCGGGGTTTCCTGATCAAACACACCCAATTTATACTTTGGAAAAACAAAACATATGGAGAGAAGTCCACAAAGTTCTGTATTTTTCAGTATATCCATTAAGAAAGCAAACAAAAATATCCTACATTTGTATTAATGAACCTAATCATTAACCCTTAAACAAACTCCCATGAATAAAAAAATCTTAACAATCGTCAGTGCCCTCACCGTATTTGTCCTGCTGATGGTGGCAGGATGTGGCGGAGGGGCTTCCAAAGAAAAAAAATCAGATGAAGTCACTGATAAGGAGTCGGTTGAAGCTGCTGAGGCCGCTCCTTCAGATGTGGCAACCAGCGCTGAAGTTCCTGAAAAATTTGCCCTTGGCAAGAAAATTTACGATGAAAAATGTGCGGTCTGTCATCAGGCTGACGGCAGTGGAATGGCGGGAGCTTTTCCTCCCTTGAAAAATTCCGACTACCTCCTGGAAGACCCCCTTCGTGGAATTGAACAAACCTTAAATGGTTCCTTTGAGGAGATGGAAGTGAACGGTGAGACCTACAATGCACCCATGGTACCGCAGGTGGACACTAAAGAAGAAGCATTAGCGGTCATTAACTATGTTCTGAAGTACTATAATGACAGTGATGTGGAACTGACAATGGAGAATATACACGATCTGGAGATAAAACCCCGCGAGGAATAAACCCTCAAATTTAGCCTGTAAGAAAGCAATCCTGCCCTGGATTGCTTTCTTTTTGTGACCTGAAGGTTCATGACGGGAATGTCCCTGCCATGGCCTGTCCGGAATAGGCTCCACCCATTAGACACTGCATCGCCTCTTTCAATAGGGGAATGGAGGACAAAAGTGCCAGCATTGGGTCCGTCCCCCTTGGCGAAGGGGGAACTAAAGGGGGATTGCTTTAGAGCAAATCAGGAAATTACAGATATAAGAACTGGTGCTTTCACCGTTTTATAGAAGCCGGGGTGAAAGTCGCAACCACTCCAATCCTGATCCAGCGGCCCGGCAAAGGCACATTCCCGTAATCAAACACAGCCCTGTTCAACAGGTTCGTGCCCTCCAGAAACAGCTTTATTGATTTTTTCTCTCAGGTTGCACGAAGATCCGCCACCCAAACCGGGTCATAGGACACTTCCTGCATCAGCTCATAGTTAAAAAAAGATCCGGCCCGCTGTTGGTATCCCAACCTCCAGTAAAAAACAAGCAAGTGCATGACTGTGTGGTTCAGGCTCAGATCGACTTTATGTTTCAGGAAATCCAAAGCATAAAGCGAATAATAGGTGCCGGCGTCTTTTACTTTCTGCTGATACCTGTAGCTCAGGCTTAGGGACCCAAGAGACAACAGGCTGTTAACGTCGGTTCTATGTACATAGGACACTGATAATTGCATTCCTGCGGTTTCCAGCCCGGTGATGTTCATGCTCTGCCATTTCATTACATCATTGAGTCTGGCCCAATCGATGATGTCCTTTCCTGATTGGTATGAAAGCATTGACGAAGCAGTAAGCCTGGCTGATTCAAGCCTCATTCCCAGTTGGTAAGTAGTGTTTTTTTCAGGCTTCAAACCGGGATTTCCCTGATGGGTGGGACTTTCATAATACAGGTCGGTGTATGTGGGAATGAGCAGGGCCTGGTTCACAGACAAGCGCAGGTCCAAAAGTTGATTCAGCGGGTATTTAAGGTCGATCCCTCCGTAAAGTTTCCATGAATATTTGGAATCCCAATAGGCCATGAGTCCTCCTGAGAATCCCAATGAACCAAACATTCTGTACTGTTCAGCATACAGGGATGCATATTTTCTGCAAAACTAAACAGAATTCCGAACACTCCTGAATAAAGTGACCCGTAAAAAGACCCTCATTTTATTCGCAGGCGAAGCGACCACGCCGGGCCCTCATCTCTCCCCACTCCCCACTCATCTCTCACCTCTTCCCCTCTCACCTCCCCCCGGCGAACCGCACTGCAGCCTGTGCCAGTATCCTGGTTGGATTCAGGACGGGCCTGTCAGAAACCAGTTCATCGAGAACCATGGCCAGTTCGGTACAACCCGATATGACAGCCTGAATATCTTTTTCATACAGGTGCATGAGGCTGTTTTTCAACAAAACGGAAGGTTCTTCACGGCATCCTGCTTTGAGTCCTCTTTTTCCATATATGGCTTCCATGGTCTGTTCCCTGTATTCAGCACCGGGAACAATAATTTCAAGTCCGCTCCTTCTGAATGCGGTTTCGTATAACCTTGTTTTATACGTGCCAAGGGTGGATAACAAACCAAACCTTTTCTTTCCGGTTGATACTGAACAGGCAGCTGTTTCCCCTATCATATCCAGAACAGGAATGTGTATCTCTTTTCTGATCTTGTCAATAAAATAGTGGGCCGTATTGCAGGGCATGATCAGGAAATCCGCTCCCCAGCGTTCCAGTTTTTGAGCATTTTCAATCAGTGCCGGTGCCGGATCCGGACCTTTTCCAAGGATGAAAGCCGACCGGTCCGGGACGGATGGAGTGTTGTTAATATAGATAGGAATGTGCTCCGCATCCTTTGTTGCCGGTGTTAAATCAATGATGTGGGAAAACAGATCGGCTGTGGACTCCGGGCCCATACCACCAAGTATGCCTATGATTTTCATGGATTTATTCCTTGATTTCATGGCCATACTTTGCCAGTATTTTCAGAACCTCAGGTATGGGCAATGCTTTTGCAACACCCCGGTGGCCGGCAACTGTTTCTGCAGCGAAAAGGGAATTGATGATGGCCTCTTCGGTAGCTTCAATAACGGCCATAAACAAGGGCGTCATGCGGTCGTTCCTGAGCATGCTGAAATCCATGGTTGATGTCTCCTGCCGGTATGGGATTCTGTTGTCTTCATAGCTTGAGAAACTGATCACATAGTCCCCGCTCTCGTTTGAAGCAATGCCTCCGGTCCGTGCCAGTCCCAGTACCGCCCTTTTGGACAGCCTGTTCAGATTCCTGGAGTCCAGAGGGGCGTCGGTGGCCACCACGATCATGCAGGATCCATCAGCGCCGGCACCGTTCAGAATGTTGCGGAGATAGAAAACGCCCAGTTCCTCACCAACCGGCACACCATCGATGGTCAGCACCCCTCCGAAATTAGTCTGAACCAACACCCCGACGGTGTATCCGCCCAGATCTTCAGGAAGTTTTCTTGAGGAAGTGCCAATGCCTCCTTTAAATCCGAAGCACCGGGTTCCGCTGCCTGCTCCCACATTGCCTTCTTCTACCGGGCCCGGAACGGCTTTACTTATGGCCTCCAGTACATGTTCCTTTCTCACATGCCGGGATGCGATATCATTCAATGATCCGTCATTGGTTTCCCCCACCACCGGATTCACCGACCGGATACCATTGTTCTCCCTGACAGATAATGCATGATCAATCAGAGCCTCCGCGGCGGTTGGAACACTGAGGGTATTGGTCAGTATGATGGGAGTTTCAATGTTTCCCAACTCCTGTATCTGGCTGATGCCGGTGAGTTTCCCAAAGCCGTTTCCGATAAACAATCCCGCCGGAACCTTATTCATAAAGATATTTCCACTGTGAGGGAGGATGGCGGTCACACCGGTATGTATGCTGTCTCCTGAGTGAAGGGTGCTGTGTCCCACCAGTACGCCCTTCACATCGGTAATGGCGTTAAGTTCTCCCGTTTGCATGACACCTATGCGGATTCCGTAATCCCTCAGACGTTTTTTTTGCGCCGAAACGGAAGGGAAGCTGCAAGGCCAGATAAATATAAAGCACAATAAAAGCGCTGATTGTCTCATGTCAGCATCAGTTTAAAGAAATGCCATGTCTCCCGGACAGGCCGGTCAGGGTTCACCTCCTTTTTCCTGTTTCTATTTTTTTACAAGAATGGGATCTCCGAATCCGAGGCCTTTGAGTGCTTCCATCTGGGTTTGTGCATCCCCGGCAACAACGTAGTACATTTTACCCGGGATGATATATTTCTCTGCCAGGGCTTTCTGCTCCTCAAAGTTGAAATTCTTCACGTAAGCCTCTTCTTTTTTAACATAATCATCCTGAAGATCGTAGGTGCTAATGGTATTCAGCATCCCCAAAAGTGCGTACAGGGTCTCGAACCGGCGGGCATTGGATTTGATCAATGCGTTTTTGGTGAAATTGAGATCATCTTCAGACAAACCCTTCCTGTAGTTTTCCATGGATTCCTTAAATATCTTCACCGATTCAAAGGTGGCATTTGACCGCACACTGGAAGAAGCAGAAAAAGGCCCACGCACCAGAGATCCTGAAAATGAGGACCGGGCTCCATAGGTGTATCCTTTTTCCTCCCTGAGTATCAGGTTTACTACAGAGTTAAAAGAACCGCCCAGCTTATAATTCATGACCGTGGCCGGGAAGAAATCATCATCAGACCTGGCCAATGCAAGGTACCCGATCTGTATGACTGACTGTTTGGCCCCCGGCACATCAACAAAATAGATCTTTGAACGTTCAGGGCCGGGAGGTGCTTCGAATTCAGGAAGGACTACTTCCTTAGCCTCCCAGGCTTCATTTAAAGCGCTAAGAGACGACATCACCTGCTCTTCTGTGATGTTACCAACAATATGGAACCGGGCTATCGAGGGTGAGAAACAGGCCTGATAGTAGTCTTTCAGATCATCAATTGTGATGCTTTCCACACTTTCAATAGTTCCTGAAGCATCATAGGCATATATGTGGTCTTTGCCATAGATCAATTCGTTAAATGTGCTGGATGCGAGATAGTTTGGACTGGCTTTGCTGCGCTTGATGCCATTAATGACACGTGCTTTGGCCAGTTCAAACTCTTCTTCATCCCAGCGGGGTTCCAGTAGCAATTCCTTAACCAGAGCCAGGGTTTTCTCATAGTTCCGGGCCAGAGTGTTTACACTTATGTTTGTGGATGCAGAACCCGAGTAAACACTGATACTGGCTCCCAGAAGATCAATCTCCTCTTCCAGTTCTTCTGGTGTCTTATTGGCCGTACCTTCATTCATGAGCTGTCCCACAAGATTCGCTACCCCGGGTTTGCTTACATCATCAAACAGCCGGCCACCGGTAAGCATGATGTTATACTGCACTAAAGGAAGCTCAGTATGCCGGATACCATAAACTTTCATGCCGTTTCCGGTTTTATTTTTCCAGAGTGCCGGGATGGTCAGCTCAGGATCGGGCCCCGGTTCCGGTACAACAGAGCGGTCCATAGCGGTTTCTGTTATTGCAATTTCTTCTTCTTCCCCGAATTGCGACTGGTCCACTTCTGTTGCTTCAAGGATGTTTTCTTCAACAATGTTAGCATTTTCAGAGTTTTCTGCAATCAGGTTAACCTGTCCCTTAGGCACAAAACTGGTTGCCACATAGGGTTTATCCTTCAGGTATTTGTCATACACCCTTAAGACATCATCAATGGTCACCGCTTTGATGTTTTCGATGTCTTCCTCAATAAATGAGGGGCTGCCGGCATATTCATTATAACGTGCCAGCCGGAAGGATTTTCCAAGGACACTGCTGATGCTGTTATAAAAGCCGGTTTCAAGACCTGCCTTGATCCGTTCCATATCTGTTTCGGTGATGCCGTCTTCCTCAAAGCGTGCAAAAGATTCGAATACGGCGGCTTCAATATCGGCAAGACTCACATCTGAGTTTGCCGTGATCCCTACATTAAAGGTGCCGGCGATCTCCAGGGCAGAATTATAGGCAGAAGCCCTTGATGTCAGTTTCTTTTCCTTAACAAGAACTTTATACATGGGGGCTTTTTTACCACTTGACAGCAATTGTCCCAGGAAACTGAGCGCGTAGGCATCGGGATGGTATTGTTCCACCGTGGGCCAAACCATGTTCAGTTGTGCCGTTCTGGCAAAGTTATCCTCGTGGTATAATTTCTTTGTGGACTCCAGCGTTACGGGCATGGGTTCCGGATCATTAAGTTCATTTCCCATAGGGATCTCTCCAAAATATTTACTGATCAGCTCTTTAGCCTCGGCGGGATCAAAATCCCCGACCAGGGAGATGGTGGCATTATTTGTGACATAGTATTTATGATGGAATTCCTTTACATCTTCTATCCCGGCATTAAAGAGATCTTCCATTTCTCCAATGACAGTCCAGTTGTATGGGTGGTCGTTGGGGTACAGGTTTTTTCCGATCAGCCACCGGGTATGTCCGTAGGGTCTGTTGTCAACCGATTGGCGTTTTTCATTTTGCACCACATTTTGCTGGTTGGCAAAAGAAGAGGGTGTGACGGTGTTTATCATGTACCCCATTCGGTCGGACTCCAGCCAGAGTGCCAGTTCCAGTGCATTCCTGGGCACCACCTCAAAATATACGGTGCCATCGTTACTGGTTCCGCCGTTCAGAGTGCCTCCGGCATTCTGGATCATTTTAAAAAACTGATCCTCCCCGACATTTTCTGAACGTTGAAACATCATGTGTTCAAACAGATGGGCAAATCCGGTCCGCCCGGGGACTTCCCTGTTGGATCCCACATGGTATTGAATGGCAACCGCCACAATAGGATCGGATTTATCAACCGAAAGGATCACATCCAGGCCATTTTCGAGTTGATACTGTTCATAATCAATAGACAGCCGTGGCTCTTTATCGGGAGCCGTACAGGAAAAACCCAGAAACACTATCAGGGCTCCTGTAAAATACAAGGTTCTTGAGAATTTTTGATTTGTCATAACTGTGGTATTTGTAGTTGGTTTATTATTACCGCGACCATAACTTAAATGAGACTTTGAATGTACAAAAAATCAGCTTAATAATCATACTATTTCCTAAGCGCCCATGCAGGTATTTCATGCAGGTCGATGTCAAGCATGGGACCCAAAAGGAGGATCCCAAGAGTTAAAACGACCACACCCAGCAGATTCAACAGCAAACCCACCTTTGCCATATCCACTATTCGCAGACGTTTTGTGCCAAAAAGTATGGCATTCGGCGGAGTGGCCACAGGCATCATGAATGCGAAAGAACTGGCCAGTGTTGCCGGCACCATCAGTAACAGCGGGTTTTTACCAATGGCCGTACCCAGGGCCGCAAGAATGGGCAGGATCATTTCTGCCGTGGCTGTATTCGAAGTGAGTTCCGTCAAAAATGTAATAAACAAACATATGCTGCCAATAAGGAAGACCGGTGAGAAAGATTCCAACCCGGCCAGTTTCTCACCAAACCAGTCGGACAGTCCCGATTGCAGAAACCCGCTGGCAAGGGCAAATCCCCCGCCAAAAAGCAATACGATGCCCCATGGCAATCTTGATGCGGTCTCCCAGTCCAGCACCCGCGAGTTTTTCCGGTCCGGGATCAGGAACAGGAATAAAGCCAGGAAGATGGCAATGGTCCCGTCATTTATATAACCGGCTTCAGGAAAGACCCCGGACCATCCGGGAATCAGGAAGTCTCCGATCCGGATATCCGCCCTGGTCAGCCATAACAGTATCATAGTAGCAAACACGGTAAGCACCACCTTTTCTTCAAACCCCATGGGGCCCAGTTCCCGGAATTGTTTCTTAAAACCAACACCCTGCAGTTTGAAATCCAGTCTGCAGAACAACAGGGAAAGGATGCCCCATACCATCAGCAGGAAGGTCAGGGATATTGGAAAGGCGAAGAAGAACCACGAGGCAAAACTGATTTCAGGTACCTCAGGAAAGGCAATGGTCAGTATTCTGGCAAACGACAGATTGGGAGGGGTTCCTACCAGGGTGGAAATACCGCCAATACTGGCACTGTATGCAATGCCTAATAAAAGTCCGATGGAATATTTGCGAACGGTTTTCTTACCTATGCTTTGCTCAAGGCTGATAATCAGCGACAAGGCAATCGGCACCATCATCATCGCGGTGGCCGTGTTGGATATCCACATGGATAAAAAGGCTGTTGCCACCATGAATCCCAGAAGTATCCTCCGGGGCCGGGCTCCAAACAGTATCAGCGTTGAAAGGGCAATGCGAGTGTGCAGGTTCCACTTTTCCATGGCCAGGGCTACCATAAATCCACCGATGAAGAGAAAGATCACGTGGTTAAAATACAAGGCAGACACCACCTTCCCATCCATGATCCCGAATAAAGGAAAAAATACCACCGGCAGCAGAGCGGTTATGGCAAGCGGCATGGCTTCACTGATCCACCAGATTGCCATGAGGGTTGCAATACCTGCTGTATAGGCAATTTCTGTCCTCCCACCGGTGGGATTAAAGAAAACCATTATCAAAATCCCACACAGCGGACCAGATAAAAAACCAATTTTCTGAAATACTGTAAATCCTGAATTGAAAAAACCAAAACGCATGGATGCACCTTTGTTCCTTAACTTTTTCAAGTTACAGGTGAAGTTAACATTTTTATAAGAGATTCAGAATTCAATGTTTGAGAAATTGGATTTTAACCTTAAATTTATCAACCTAACCAAACATACCTACCATGTCTAAATATGTTGGAATCCTGACCTCCGGTGGCGACACACCGGGATTAAATGCAGCTATCAGGGCCGTGGGAAAGGCCTGTATCAATACCTATGGAATGCAGATGGTCGGTTTCCGTGACGGTTTCCGGGGTCTGATGGAAAACCGCCGCATTGCGATTGACAAAAACTCCCTGTCAGGTATTCTCACTCAGGGCGGCACCATCCTGGGTACCAGTCGCGATAAACCTTATAAAATGCGCGTTGGTTCGAAAACCAGGGACATGACGGATGTGATCGTTGAGAACTACCATTTAAATCATCTGGACTGCCTTGTATGTATTGGCGGGGGAGGCACACAAAAAAATGCGTACCACCTGGCCAGGAACGGCCTCAATGTAATCACCCTTCCAAAAACCATTGATAATGATGTGGCCGGAACGGAAATGTGCTTTGGATTCGATACAGCCCTGGGCATTGCCGTTGAGGCGCTGGACCGCCTCCACAGTACCGCTCACAGCCACCACCGCATCATTGTTGTTGAGATCATGGGGCACAGGGCAGGCTGGCTCGCCCTGGGAGCCGGCATTGCGGGTGGAGCTGATGTGATCCTGATTCCCGAGATCCCCTTCGATATCAACATCGTGGCCAAATCCATCCTGAACCGTGCCCGGAACGGCAAACCTTTCAGTATTGTGGCCATTGCCGAAGGTGCATTGACACTGAAGGCCGCCGAACTTATACAAAATTCAAAAAAGGAAATTGCTGCCACAACCAGCAAGAAAGAAAGGGCCAGACTTAAAGATAACCTCCGGGCCCTGGATAAGAAACTCACCGGCAATACCATGTACCTGGCCCGACAACTGGAGGACATGACCGCCCTCGAAGCACGGTTAACCATCCTTGGACACCTGCAGCGCGGCGGATCTCCATCGGCGGCAGACCGGCTCCTGGCCACACGGCTGGGTACCGCCTGTGCACATCATATTCATAATAATGAATACGGATGCATGCTTGCCGTGAAAGGCAATGAAACCATCCTCATTCCCCTGAAAGAAATCGTCAACCAGGTTAAACTGGTGCCCCCCGACCATCCCTGGATCAGAAGCGCCCGGGAAGTGGATACCTGTTTGGGAGATTAGTGAGAGATGAGAGGGAAGAGGGGAAGCGGTGAGAGGTGAGTGGTGAAAAGTTGAAGGGTTGTCTGCTTTTGTATATTTGTTCCGGATTGAGACATATATCATTTAACATCCTTTATATGAACTGGTTATATTTGATTACGGCCGGCCTGTTCGAAATCGGCTGGCCGCTGGGATTTAAACTGTCCGAAACAAGCAGCCCGAAAATCTTGTGGATTGCGTTTGCGGCTGTTTCCATGGGGATCAGCGGTTATTTTTTGTGGATGGCACAGAAAACCATTCCCATCGGCACGGCTTATGCGGTCTGGACCGGCATCGGGGCTGTGGGGACCTTTTTGATAGGCATTCTGTTTTTTAAAGATCCTGCAGGACTCTTGCGCATCCTCTCTGTGATGCTGATCATCCTGGGCGTGATCGGTTTGAAAATTTTCCAGTGAACCCAATATTCCAGGCGAATTTCTCCATCCGGAATAGGTGATCATGCTTGTGGACCGCTTATAATTTGCTACATTTATGGGAACGAAACGGGATTCCGCATTTGATTGATCCGGACCCCGTCAAAATCTGTAAAATGGAATCTGATCACATAGACAGAAGTCCCACTGTTTCAGGGAGTTTCTATCCTTCAAGTGAAGCTTTACTTAAAGAAGAATTGAAAGCCCTTTTTCAGGGGTTGACAACATCTCAAAAGGAAACAAACATCCGGGCGCTGCTGGTGCCTCATGCGGGATACGTTTACTCCGGGGCCGTGGCCGCGGCGGGTTACAGCAAAATAGATCCGGATGCCGGGTTTCAGCATGTTTTCCTTATCGGATCCAGTCACCATGCCCATTTCTACGGGGCATCCATATACAATGCCGGCAATTACATAACACCCCTGGGAACCGTCCGGGTGGACCTGGAACTGGCAAATACACTCATTGAAGAACACCCTTTTTTTAGTTATACTCCTGAAGCACACAGGCAGGAACACTCACTGGAGGTTCAGTTGCCTTTCCTGCAGCATGTTTTGAAACACCCGTTTAAGATCGTTCCTGTTGTGCTGGGGTCTCAGGACCATTCCGTATCGAAAGAGATCGCCACGGTATTGAGGCCCTTTCTGAAACAGGGAAACCTGTTTGTCATCAGTACCGATCTTTCCCATTATCCCTGTTATGATGATGCTTTGATGGCAGACGGACAAATTCTGGATGCAGTAATTACCGGTTCCCCGAATGCCTTGATGAGAGCTCTTCAGGACATCAAAAGCCGGAATGTTCCGAACCTTGTAACCAGTATGTGTGGATGGCCTGCGGTGGCCACACTCATGGAAATGACGGCTACGAGGAAAAATCTGATTTATAAGAAAGTGTTATATAATAATTCCGGTGATGCTGCCTTTGGTGATAAAAACCGGGTGGTGGGATACGGATCGGTTGTAGTGGTTGACCCGGATGCAAGCCCCGGTTATCTGACTGATGAGGACAAACAGCGCCTGCTGGACCTGGCCAGGGACACTCTGGTGGCTTCAACAGACCCGCAGTTCACCAAAGCGC
>CAYOFK010000030.1:0-20574 GCA_964403185.1 uncultured Rikenellaceae bacterium
TCCCCGTAAAATTTGAATGGCCCAATGATGACGGCCTCTACTGTAAAAGTTATTGTCCCCTGCATCCTGAGGTACACAACGTAGTCTTTGCCCTGGTGGACGAGCTTATGGAAGTATTTGAAGCTTCAGCGTTCCATGCCGGGATGGATGAGGTTTTCTATCTGGGAGATGAACAATGTCCCCGTTGCGGTGGAATGGATAAAGCCAAACTGTTTGCCGGTGAAATATGGCGGATCCGGAACCATCTGGCCAGCAAGAATCAACGGCTCTGGATCTGGGGCGACCGGCTAATCGACGGGAAAACAACAGGCATGGGCATGTGGGAAGCCAGCATGAACAATACATCACGGGCCATTGATATGATACCCAAAGACATTGTGATCTGCGACTGGCATTATGAACGGGCCGATCATACCGCCCCTTACTTTGCCATGAAAGGGCTGGATGTGATCACCTGCCCTTTCAGGAAACCTGAAGTTGCTGTGGAGCAGCTAAACAACATCATGCGTTACCGGACCCAGTCGACGCCTGAAATGAAAACCCATTTCCTGGGAATGATGCAAACCATCTGGACCCCGGCCAGCCGGTTCCTGGAAGCGTGGTACGGCAAGGCCGAAGAAAACCTGCAACGGGAAGGATCACAGGTTGCCTGTTTTAAAACTCTGTTTGAACACATCAATAAGGAAAATTGATCCGGCTTTCCCTAATGAGAGTTAATTTTTCACTTCCCTTTTCAGGATCAGAACGGTGAGGTCGTCGGTTTGTTCAGTGCCTGTCTCAAATTTATAAACTTCATCCACAAGCATGTGTGCAAAATCCTCAGGCCGGTTTGATTTATTATTTATAGCTTCCACCAGAGATAACAGTCTTTCATCTCCCAGAATTTCATTTTCACTATTTCGTGCTTCGGTGATCCCGTCAGTGTACAACACCAGGCTCTCACCATGATCAAGGATAAAATTTCCGGATTTATAATCCTGTCCTTCAATGAGACCTAAAGGTGTTCCATGCTGCTCCGTAATTGACTGATTCTTCTGTTTTCCGGCAAGAACGGGATAATTATGACCTGCATTGCAGTAATCAACCCGCCCGGATTTTAAATCCAATACACCACAGAAGGCGGTAACAAAAATAGCCTCAGGATTATTCAGGCACAGGTCGGCATTGACCATTTTCAGGAGCTCATTGGCAGAGCTGGTATATTTGCTTTCCGTTCTGAAAAACGTACGGGCCATACCCATAAAGAACGATGCCGGGATGCCCTTACCCATGACATCACCAATCACGAAATACAGATATTTTTCGTCCTTGATAAAGAAGTCATAAAAATCTCCTCCTATCTGTTTGGCCGGTTTCAGAATACCGTAAATGTCAAAACCTTTATCATTGAGCTTTTCGGGCGGCCTGTCAGGAATGATGCTCTGCTGGATCCTGGCCGCCAGGCTGATCTCCGTCATGATCTTGTCCCGTTCTGATGTACTCTGGTCCAGAAGGACCACATGCTTTTTCAGATCCTCTTTCATCTGCAGGAAGGATTGCCTCAGGTTTCCGATTTCATCGTCCTTATTATATTCAGGGATCTCCACATCAAAATCTCCTTCCCCTATTCTCATTAATTTCTGACTGAGCACATTCAATGGTGCCAGCATCCTTCTGGTCACAAAAAACACCACAAACACCAATAAGGTAAAACTGATGAAGACAACTACTAATAAAAGTGTTGATAATTGATACAGCCCGCTTAATACCTCCCCTTTTGGCACAAAAAATAAAAGTGTACCTTCCAACACATCCAGGGGGCGGTACATTAAAAACACTTTCTCACCTGTAAATATCTGGTCGGTCAATTCCACATATCCTGGTTTTCGTGAATCAATGCCTTCAAATAACATGTTAAGTTCTTCTTCAGACACCTCTGCTTCAGGATTGCGAAGGGACCTGGTACCAATAAAATCTTTTTGGTTCGGATGGGTCAGGAAGGTGCCGCTTTTTGAAATGGCAAAAGCAAATCCGGACTCATAGACTTTGAGTCCATCGACCACCCGGTCGAGCCAGGCCAGGGACACATGGGTGTTCAGAAGTCCGGCGATCTTTCCGTCTTCGATAAAAGGCATGGAGTAGGTAATGGTTTTTTGATCCTCTGAAAGAATTCCTTTATGTGGTTCTGTCCACGTTGGTTTCCCCGTCGAAAAAGGATCTGTGTACCAACCCAGGTCAAAGCTGTCATAAGGTTCTCTTAAAACCAGTGTATCTGTTAATTTGAGGTAATAAGACAATCTGAAATTTGCAGTGTCGTTTACCTCATCTTTCATCAGCAGGGATATTCCTGTAATCCCATCCAGATTATGAAGGTAATTTCTCAGAATTATTTTTATTGTAGAATCATCTGTGCCGGTAGCGGCCAGCAAAATGGACTCGATATCCGTCGTTACGGACTGTACGGCCTGAAGCTGGTTGCGAATCTCAGTTAAAGCCTCATTGGTAATGGCATCTGATGTTAATGCCAATTTACCAACAAGGATTTTTCGTGAAATCTGGTAGTTGATCGCTCCGAACAATAAAAACAAAACGGAAACGCCAACCAGTACAAATAATGATAATCTGAAGGCAATACCTCTTGATTTACGTGCCATGCTTTTATTTAAAATTGCAGGTTAATATAAAAGTACTATAAATTGTTCATAAATTTTTTAAGAAACTTTCCGGGAGATAAAAAAAATCTTTATTTTCATAAATGCGGAATCGAACACTGAATCTTTATTTAATCTTCTGATTATCATCGACTTTAACTACAGCTGGGCAGGCAAGACCATCCTCATTGTTGAGGATGACGATCCGAATTTTCTTTATTTCAAATCATTGTTGTTAAAAACCGGAGTAGATATTGTTCGTAAAAAGAACGGACATGAAGCTTTGGAATACATCAAATCGGTGAAGCATTCTCCGCCGGAGCTCATCCTGATGGATGTGCTCATCCCTTTTGTAAACGGCATTGATGTCACCAGGGATATCAGGAAGTTGCAGGTGAAAGTTCCCATTCTGGTTGTCACAGCCTATAATTCCAAGGAAATCAAAGAAAAATGTTACCTGGCCGGATGTAACGACTTCCTTGTAAAACCGGTACTTCCCGAGCGCCTGCTGCGAGTCATTGCCGAATACTTCCACGAGCCGGAAAAAGTTAAGATACAGATTTAAAAAAACAATCCTGAAATTTGGATTGTTTTTTTTTGTTTTATGGATTAATCTGCGCTTTTGGTCTCTGGTAAAACCACCAATTCAATATTAAACAAATCATGTAATAGGCAGCAAATCCATACAAGGCATATTCGGGTGTGCCGTTTTTGATCTGCTGTCCGAATACTTTCGGAATAATAAAAGCACCATAAGCGGCAATGGCAGCTGTCCACCCCAGCACAGGTCCGGCCTGTTCCTTGCTGAATATATAGGGAATGCTCCTGAAAGTCGATCCGTTTCCGATTCCTGTTGTTAAAAACAGGATCATAAAAAACCCGAAAAACGGCCACCAATATACTTCAGGTGTTTCGCTGTTTCTGGCCTGGATGACAAAATAGGCAACTGCTAAAGTGGCCAGTATCTGGGCAATGGTGCTTATTGCCGTTACTTTGGCACCACTGTTGATTTTATCTGAAAACCATCCGCCAACGGGACGGATTAATGCCCCAATAACAGGTCCTAGAAAAACCCACATCAGAAAATTCGGGGCATTGGGATTAACAAAATCCGGGTTGTTGGAATCGGTGTAAACAAAGATGTCCTGACTCAACTTGGGGAAGGCGGCTGAAAACCCTATAAATGAACCAAAAGTCATGGTATAAATAACCGTCATCACCCAGTTGTGTTTATTACTGAAAATCTCAAACTGTTTATTCAGGTTGGTTTTTATTTCTCGCGGTGTGGCATATTTCATCAGCATTACTGTAAGCACAATAACAACCGGCAGCACGATCCACATATTGACTTTCAGGCTGACTAACAGGTACGCACCTGTCCCTGCAGCGATCAATCCAAGTGTAACCATATACAAGGTCTTGGATACTCCCTGAATAGTTGACGGCAATTTCGGGGTACCTGTGACGACATTATTCATTCCCCAAAAAGCTGCGATAGCTGCGAAACTTAAAATCGGAACCCATACCCAGCCTGCATTTTGAAGACCAGACAAGGCTTCGCCATAGACTTTGTTCCCATCCAGCCCAATAGCGCCAAACAGGAAAAAGCCAATAACCCATGGAATGGTTTTTTGCATCACACCCACTCCAAGGTTGCCAATTCCGGCATTTAGTCCAAGTGTGGTGCCTTGCATCCGCTTAGGAAAGAAGAAACTGATGTTGCTCATGGACGAAGAAAAGTTTCCGCCCCCAAACCCCGATAATGCCGCATAAATGGCAAAAGTCAGATAAGTGGTATTGATATCCTGCAATGCAAAACCAACACCAATTGCGGGAATCAACAACAATAATGTGGTTAAAAAAATCACGTTTCTGCCGCCTCCAAGGGAAATCAGGAATGAATTGGGTATGCGCAAAGTGGCTCCGGCCAATCCGGCAATGGCAGGAAGCGTGTAATACAAACTGTTAATTTCTTTCAGTTTTTCAGTGACCTCAGCCGGGTTCATTTCCGGGGTGATCATCCCGAAATTGAATCCGAATTCTTTAAGCTTGGTGGCGATGATGCTCCACATAATCCACACTGCAAATGCCAACAGCAGGGCGGGGATTGAAATCCACAGGTTTCTTGTGGCTGTTTTCTTTCCGGTTTGGTCCCAGAATTTTTCGTCCTCAACATTCCAGACTGACAGATTTGTTTTTAACATATCATTTTTATTAAAGAATAGTTCGGATCTGTATGACAGGTGGCCATGACCCCGTCTTTATTCGTTATGATGAACCATCATACTTTTATCTTCCCGCCGATATCTTTTATCAGGCCTGTTTATTCCTCGGCAAAGGATCCTTCCGGTTCCCTCAACATTATCCAGCAAAACAGAAAACTTGTGAGGGCCCCTGCCGATAAAATGTAAAAGAATGTTTTATCATCCACCAGCGAGTACAGCACCAGGTAAACCACTGCCCCCACATTACCATAGGCTCCGGCCATGCCGGCGATTTGTCCGGTTTGCTCTTTTTTTATCATTGGTATAACGGCAAAGGTTGCTCCTTCGGCGCCCTGTACAAACATGGAGGTGGCAACGGTAATAATTACGGCCACTACCAGCCACCACATGCCATCAAACAGCGGGTATAAAATTCTTACGCCAGCCTCACCCTCAGGTCCGTATTTAGCAATGATGGCCATAAAGAAAAACCCCACTGCGATGCCAAACATGTACATTAACATGGTTTTTTTCCTGTTATTCATTTTATCTGATAAAAGTCCTCCAAGCGGTCTGGCAAAAAGATTTACAATAGCAAAAGAAGCTGCAATAACTCCGGCAAAGGTTGCGGTCATGATGAGGTTGCCTTCACTGTTGGTCAGATCTCTGAATATATTTTCGAAGAACATGGGAAGCATGGATACAACTGCCAGTTCCGCACCGAAATTTGCAAAATATGTACTGTTCAGCGCTGCCACATTCCCCCATCTGTATTTTTCATTCTCAGGAACGCCTGCTTTAAGAATGGGCAGGTTTATCTGCAGTACTTTGATTACATGAGCCACATAAATTAATGCCAGAATGCCATATATTATATGCAGAATATTAGCCGGCAATATCCGGACATCATTCACTTCTACATTTCCAATTTTCCAGGCCAGGATGCCCATGGCTCCAACCAGCGGAAATGACCAGGCCAGATATTGTATCAAATCCTTGTAGGAGGTGACTGTCATGGGTTGGGTTTTCTTGGCCTTCTTAAAATGATAGGCTTTCGTTGCCCCCTCTACTGGAATGTCGCTGACCAGAAAATAATAAGCAATACCATAGATCAACGCAACGCCTGCGTTGCTTGCAAGGGCCAGTCTCCAACCGTCTTCACCACCAAAAAAATGGATTGCGATCCAAGGCAATGTCAACGCAGCCCAGGCCGATCCAAAGTTGCCCCATCCGGCATAAAAGCCTTCAGCCCTTCCAACCATTTTTGGCGGGAACCATTGCGCAACCATCCTGATGCCAATTACAAATCCGGCACCGATTGAGCCAAGGATCAACCTCGAAATGAGCAGTTGTATAAAGGTGTTTCCAAAAGCAAATAAAAATGCCGGAATGGACATTATCATCATCAGCAAACTGAAAACAATCCGGGGCCCGTACCGGTCGATCAGTGCCCCAACAATGATCCTTGCGGGGATGGTGAGGGCTACGTTACAAATCGCCAAAACTTTAATGTGGTCTCTGGTAAGCCATTCGATGTGCTCCAACATGGTGGTTGCCAGCGGCGCCATATTGAACCATACATAAAATGTGATGAAAAACGCCAGCCATGTATAATGCAGCGTTCTGATCCTTTCTTGTTTAAAATCAATTAATTCCGGTACTGCCATGTGAGGTGATTAGTGATTGGTGATTAGTGATTAGTGGTTGGTGATTGGTTAGTTGTTCCTTGACCTGACCCCATGTACCAATTTTCCGGATGTCCTGATTTTCCTGCGGTCCCAATTCCAGATCACATACTGATAACTTCTCCACAGGTAGGAAAAAGGATATACCAGAAAATGGATGAACCGTGTAAATGGCACCATTCCGATCAGTACGAAAGCCGAGATAATGTGGATTTGAACCGACAAAGGCATTCCGGTAACGGCAGCGATATCAGGATTGAACAGGAACAAAGACTTCAGGTAGGGAGATAGAACAGAAGCAAACCATACCGATCCCCAGCGTGCAAAATAAGCCACCCACATGCCTGAAATGATTTGCGTTAACAGCATGATGTAAACAAACACATCCATGGCAGAGGTTACAGCCCGCAGCCTTTTGTTTTTAGAACGCCTCTGGATCAGCATTACTATTCCGAACAATGCTAAAAAGGCAAACCCAAGCGCCGCCGCTTCGAGAATGACCAGGCGCAGGGGTACAGTGTTCCAAAGTACCACGGTTGCAGGAAACAAAAAAGCAACGGCATGGCCAAAAAACAGAAAGATAACACCCCAGTGGAAAGGACGGCTTCCGTAGAAAAGCTCCCGCCCTTCAAGGAATTGCGTGGATAATGAAGAGACTTTAAACCCAAACCGGGTGTATCTGAAGATGGCCCCGGTTAAAAAAATGGCCAGTGCAGCATAAGGCAGGCCGATGAAAAAAAAGTTGTTGAACATCATTAAGAACTTTTACGTTTTGAACATTGGGTTTCACAAATGACAGATTTGGGAGAAGGCATTACAAATTCATTATCACCGTTAAATGCATGTTCGGGAACTGCATATCCGGCGAGTTTTTCCCCCTTGAAATCGCATTTCAGGAAAGCCAGCAATACCTTCAGTAATTCCTTGTAGAAATTGTTCGCATTCTTAAATTTCACCAGCATAAAACGGACCGCAGGTGTAACGATAATGAAGCCCAGTTCTTCAGCAAAATCCGGCTTATTGGTTTTGGACAGGAGCGTCAGAACATTTGGTAAATGATCGCCCAGTTCTTTGCCACAATCTATTTTGGCCTCTTCATGTTCTTTTTGAAGGTTGACCAGCAGTTGGGCTCTTTTATAATCTTCTCCAAAAAGAACATATCCGAGGTCAAGGAAGCACACTGCCTGGACATCGAATGTTTTCAGGTAATATTCCTGTTGCACCGGGATGGACATTTTGTTGTGTTGTTCAAGTATTTGCCGCATCATTTCTGCCTTTTCAGGAAGCTCTGCCGAAATCATACGCTGGAATTTTTCTACATATTCTTTCTGATGTTCATCAGGATACCTGAACATGTCAGCCAGTGTTTTATAGTGATTTAAGCTCTTCATGAATTTTCTCCCATTTACAATCCTCTTTTTGGTGGTTCTATAAAACCGAATCCTGCATTTCCTTTCACATCGGCTGTACTTTCAAGCATTTCAATAGCTTCCTCCCGGTGAGCCGCCGGGATCACAAATCGTTCATCGAACAAAGGCAGGGACGTCAGCCTGAAAATAGCATCTGCAGTATCTTTATCCATCACCACTTCATCCATTGGACCGTTTACCTCCTCCTCCGGCAGGTCGCCAACGGTTTCATTTCTGCGATGCAAACGAACCGCCATCAGTTTTTTCAATACAGTTTCAATGACCTTTTCATTTCCGGCACTGAAAAGGTTTGCCAGATATTTCATCGGCAATCTGGATTTCTCAATTGCTCCCCAGAATGATTCACTGGTGGTTTCATAAGAACCGTTTTCCACGAAAGCCATGGTTGGCAACAATGGTGGCACATAGAATAAATTAGGAATGGTCCTGAATTCAGGATGCAATGGCAGGGCAAGACCCCACTCTATTACAAATTTATAAACAGGAGATTTTTGTGCCGAGGTAATGGTAGAATCAGCAATGCCATTTGCCCGGGCGGCTTTTATTACTTTGGGGTCGTTTGGATCGGGGTAGATATCCAACTGATTTTCAAGCAGGTCATTATCGTTGCTGGCAGCAACAGACTCAATTTTATCTGCATCATACAGCAATACGCCTAAATACCGGATGCGTCCCACACAGGAATGCATACAAGCCGGAGCCTGTCCGGATTCAACGCGCGGATAACAGAGCAGACATTTTTCAGATTTTCCCGTATTCCAGTTATAGTAGCTTTTTTTATAGGGACAGGCCGTCACGCACATTCGCCATGCCCTGCATTTCTTCTGATTGATGAGCACTATACCGTCTTCACCTCGTTTGTAAATGGCTCCTGAAGGGCAGGCAGCCACACAGGCCGGATTCAAACAGTGGTTACAGATCCTGGGCAGATAATGGAAGGTCATCCGCTCAAGCTGGAACATGGCTTCCTGTTCGGCAGCTTTCAGGTTCCGAGAATTAACATCTTTTCTGGCATACTCCAGGCTTCCGGCCAGGTCATCATCCCAGTTGGGGCCCGATTTGGGTGTGACCGGTTCACCTGTTATCAAAGACACGGGCCTTGCAACCGGCTGGTCATCACCTTCCCCGGCTTCAAACAGGTGTTCATACTGGTAGGTCCATGGTTCATAATAATCGTCAAGTAAAGGCATGTCCGGGTTGTGAAACATGTTTTTCAATCCTTTGAATTTGCCTGCTCCTTTCAGACGGACCGAATCGCCCTTTTTCTCCCATCCTCCTTTATAGATTTCCTGGTCTTCCCACTTGCCAGGATAGCCGGTTCCCGGTTTGGTTTCCACGTTGTTCCACCACATATATTCAGCGCCCTTCCTGTCGGTCCAGATATTTTTACAGGCAATTGAACAGGTATGGCATCCGATGCATTTATCAAGATGGAACACCATTGCAATTTGTGATCTTATATCCATGGTTTCATGTTGTATTAAAATTCAACTTTGTTCATTTTCTGTACCAGGACATGGGTGTCGCGGTTAACCCCAACAGGTCCCCAGTAATTAAAGTGGTAGGTAAACTGGCCGTATCCACCCATCAGTAGATTTGGTTTGAGGTGCACCCTGGTAAAACTATTGTGGCTACCTGCCCGTTTATTTCCCCTGACCTGTGATTTGGGAACGGAATAGGTGCGTTCGGGAGAGTGATAAACAACGCAGATACCTTTCGGGATACGGGCACTGACACAGGCCCGGGTGCAATAAACGCCGTTGTCGTTGAACACTTCAACCCAATCGTTGTCTTTGATGTCCAGGGAGGCGGCATCTTCTTCACTCAGCCAGCATGGTTCCATGCCACGCGACAGGGTCAACATCCTCAGAGTATCCCCGTATGTTGAGTGGATATGCCACTTCCCGTGTGGTGTGAGCACGTTCAGCATCATTGCATTTCCTGTGGCAACTGAGGTGCGTAACTCTCCATAAACTTCCGGTTTTGGAGATGGTTTGTAGGTTGGCAAATGCTCGCCAAACTTGATGTAGCCTTCATGATCAAGGTAGAAATGTTGTCTGCCCGTAAGGGTCCTCCATGGAACTAAACGCTCAACGTTGTAGGTATAGGCAGAATAAGCCCGCCCATCGGAAAGCAAACCTGACCAGACGGGAGAATTAAGATAGCGGTGCGGTTTGGCTTGCAGGTCTTTATAATTCATCCTGACATTTTTATTGCCTTCAGACAGGTCACAAAGGGTCAGTCCGGTCTTCTTTTCAGCAACTTCATAAGCCCTGTGGGCCAGTTCACCATTGGTCAAACTTGATAAATGAAGAACGGCGTTTGCAGCTTCCTCATCTTCGTAAATAGATGGGTATTCCTTGCCATCCATTTTACGGACATGGTTTTTGTCGTTAAGCATTTCCTCATAAAAATCTGCACATTGATAGCTGTTTCCATGCGCACCCAAACCATTTTTGATATTGGGTCCCAGTCTGATAAATTTCTCATAAACTTTAGTATAATCCCTTTCAACAACAACCAGGTTGTGCATGGTTTTACCTGGAATGGCTTCGCATTCCTCCTTGCTCCAGTCTTTGATCTGCGGTTGGGAGATTTCTCCGGCACTATCGTGAGCAATCGGTACATTTACAATGTCTTTGACGGGTTCTGAAAAATGTTTCTTAGCCAGTTCGCTGGTAGCTTTGGCGATCTCCCGGAAGATCACCCAGTCGCTTTTTGACTCCCATACCGGATCAATGGCTGCAGACAAGGGGTGGATGAATGAGTGCATGTCCGTACTGTTCAGATCGGTTTTTTCGTACCATGAAGCTGCCGGAAGAACAATATCGGAGTATAATGCCGAGGTATCCATTCTGAAGTTCAGGTTAACAATCAGGTCCATTTTACCTTTCGGACTTTCACTCCGCCACTTTACATCTGTCACAAATTTATCGGCAACTTCATCTGCCACTGAGTTATGGTGCGTTCCAAGATAATGATTCATGAAAAACTCATGTCCTTTGGCGCTGGACATTAGGGCATTCCCTCGCCAGATATACCAGATGCGCGGGAAATTCACCTCTTCATCAGGTTCAGCCACAGCGTGAACCAATTCTTTAGTCTTCAGTTTTTCAACCACATATTTCTTAATGTCCTCTTCAGATTTTGCACCTGCATTTTCGGCATCTTTTACAATCTCGAAATTACTTTTGCTGTATTGCGGATAAAAAGGCATCCAACCGTTTCGGACTGCTTTCACCACCATGTCTGCCGAATGCATTGATGAGAATTCATTTTCAGGAACCGTATTATAATCAGCCTGGTTTCCGTCATAACGCCACTGATCGGAATTGATGTAATGCCAGATCGGTGTTTGCTGCAACCTTGGGGGCGCCTGCCAGTCTTTCCCCGACATGATGGCTGCCCATGAATCGGTTGGTGCAAGTTTTTCCTGACCGACGTAATGGTTCATTCCCCCGCCGTTTACACCGACACAACCTGTCAGCATCAGCGCCATTGTCCCGGCACGGTAAATGAGATTGTTGTGATACCAGTGGTTGATACCGGCACCAATGATAATGCTGCACTTTCCATGGGTGGTTTCTGCAGTTCTCGACCACTCACGGGCAAACTGAATGACCGTTTTTGGTCCGATACCGGTAAGAATCTCTTGCCAGCACGGAGTGTAAGCGGCCTCTTTTTCTTCGTACGAAGTTGGATAGTCGCCCCCTAATCCGCGGTCAACACCGTATTGTGCCATGATCAGATCATACACTGTAGTAACCCTGGCCGTACCGTTATCCGTTTGGACGTGCTTTACGGGAACGCCTCTTCGGGCAATGTTGTTCTTTCCGTATTCTACAAATTCAAGTTGGAGTACTTCATCATTTTTGTCAAGCAACGTGAGAACCGGATCGTAGGTTTTTCCTGTTTCAGCATCTTCAAATTTCATATTCCAGTTGCCATCTTTGCCATCCCATCTGTGTCCTGAACTCCCGGCGGGACATACAAGATCTCCGCTTTCTGAGTCTATGTTCAGAAACTTCCACTCACCGTTTTCAATGTCTTTGTATTTGCTGATTCTGCAGGCCCTCAGCATGCGGCCCGGCATCAGTTTTCCTTCTTTTTCGTTTACCTCAACCAGGAAAGGACTGTCAGTGTACCGTTTGGTATAATCGATAAAATAAGGGGTTTGTTTTTCATAGTGATATTCTTTTAATATAACATGGACCACAGCCATCCAGAATGCCCCATCCTGTCCGGCGTGCACCGGCACCCATTTATCGGCATATTTGGCCACCATATTGAAGTCGGGGGAGAAGACTACTGTTTTGGTACCATTGTGACGGGATTCTGAGAAAAAATGCACATCCGGAGTTCGGGTCATTCCCAGGTTGGCGCCCATGCAGGCAATGAATTTTGAGTTATACCAGTCGGCGCTTTCAGCAACGTCGGTTTGTTCTCCCCAGATTTCAGGGAAGGAGTTTGGAAGGTCGCAATACCAATCATAGAAACTCAGGTTCACACCCCCCATCAATTGCAGAAAGCGTGATCCTGCCGCATAACTCAGCATTGACATGGCCGGAATCGGAGAGAAACCGATCAGCCGGTCGGGGCCATATTTTCTGATGGTGTAAATATTTGATGCGGCAATCATCTCTTTAGCATCTTCCCACGACACCCTTCTGAATCCTCCCTTACCTCTGGCACGCTGATACCTGGCCCTCGTTTCAGGATCATTCTGGATGTTTTCCCAGGCTTTCAGGGAATCCCCGGTTTTGGTTTTTTCTTTATTGAATGCATCAATCAGTGCACCCCGGATCATGGGATATTTGACCCGGATCGGGCTGTACAGATACCATGAAAAAGATATGCCCCGCTGGCACCCTCTGGGCTCGTAAGGAGGTAAAGTCTTTTCCAGCAAGGGATAATCCAGGGCTTGTGCTTCCCAGACTACTATGCCGTCTTTTACATGAATGTTCCAGCTGCAACCACCGGTACAATTCACACCATGAGTGCTTCTGACTACCTTGTCGTGCTGCCACCTGTTTTTGTAAAACTCCTCCCATTGCCTGGTTTTTGGGGAGATCAAATCTTTTATCCAACTCATAAAAAAAATATTTTTTAGTTAACCACTCCCGAAGGCCTGCTTAAAATGTGATGGTGGACTGCAAGCTTTTTCCGTTTAAAATATAATACAATCGTGCTTATAAAGATTACCACAAAGAATACCAACCCCAAACCAAGGAATAAGATGCTGAAATCTGAAGAGGATTGAAGCATTCCTTCCTCACTCACAGATTTAAGAAAGGCAGTCAGGTCCATCACTTCAGCCTCCGTCACGGCGTGATTGTAATAGGCCTGTTTCATGACCGGAAAAGGTGGGTTTTTAATAATGGAGGCCAAGCCTGCACTACCCAAAATGTCGTAGGATTCACTCAGGTCTTTTGCTAAAGTTCCACTGCTGAAAACCCTGTTATCGGCGACATTATGGCAGGAACTACACGTCGGGCCTCTGTTTGTCAGCCGCTGTTTCCCGTCAAACAGATGGGCTCCGGAATTAATATTTTCCGGAGCAACATCACTCAGGATGTCTGCTGCCGGCGCCTGGATTCCCTGTCCTTTATCTGAACCATTCCCGCTGATGTAAGTAAGGATTGCCATAACCTGGGCATTCGTAAAATTGTTGTCAGGCATTAAAAGCTTGTTGTATTCTTCAAACAGTGTCTTTGCATCAGCATCTCCGCTGTTAATCAGTTTGGAAGGTGATACGATAAAAGAGAGCAGCCAATCCCGGCTTCGTTTTTCAGTTATGTTTTTTAAATCGGGGCCGATAAGCTTTCCTTTACCGATGGTATGGCATGCTGCACAGGTCGATTTAAACAGGTCCTCTCCTTCGCCGGCAAAAACGATGGAGCTCCCAATAATTCCGATAAATAAGAGTAAAGCCTTCATTCTATAAAAATTCATGGAAAGCAAGATTAATTTTTCATGTTCTGTATTGCAGATTTTTTTCAACATCAACAATTTGATTCATTATTCATTAGAATATCTTTGCCTGAAAGCATTGGCTGCCTCTTTCCTTTTCCTGGCCTCTTCAGGGTCCATTTTTCCAAGATACCATTTATGCATATCGCTGTTCAATATTTCATGTAACAGGGCTTCCACTTTGCCGGCGGCTTTGATATTTCCTTTTTTTCCTGCCTCCTCAATCAGATCTTCCACTTCAGGTATGAACTCGGTGTACATGCGCTCTGCGACCTCAAAGTTCCCATGCCACTGGGTGTAGTCCGGTCCCATCATGGCCGCACCCATGCGTGCCCTTCTTCCCTCATGGTGCCAGAGCAGGAAGTAGGTCCATTCTATCTTTTCGTCAAAATTCACGGCTGTCAGCAAGCCTGTTGATTTCAACAGGTTCATCATTTCAAGTGCCGGTTTTCCGAATTTATCGTTGTAGAGATTCACTACATTGTCATACTGAACATAGAAATTATCAATATAAGCCCTTGTGTGACACTGTTTGCAAACATTCTGCATGTTTCCGCGCCGTTCTTCCCAGGTGAGAAATCCATCGGGAAGCGGTTTCCCGCCAGCTTCGGCCCTGGCCAGTGCGACTGCATCGATCTTTTCAGAAACTTTGGGCCTGAGGGTCCAGCTGATCCGGTCCCCGACATCATGGGTAATGGGCTGGTCCGGAGTAGCGCTAATATGGCAGGTAGCGCAGGTAGGAGCTGCAATATAATCTTCGCCGACAATCCATGGCCGGGCATCCAGATTCATCTCTTCGCGGTGTGCACGGAAATTGATCCCGTGTTTTGATTCGTTGTACACCTCAATTTGTGGATGATCGGGCCCCATGTGGCATTTACCGCAATTCTCCGGTTGACGAACCTGGGCCACTGAAAAATGGTGGCGGTTGTGGCAGGCTGCACATGAACCCTTGGAACCATCCAGGTTTATTCTTCCAATTCCGGTATTGGGCCATGTTTTGGGATCAAATTTCAAGATTCCTTTGTCATCCTTTACGGGCAAGCCGTTTTCATCGAGCAAAAGGGCCACCTTTGATCCATGGCACTGCCAGCAACCGCTGGCAGCAGCCGGATTGGATCCATCATTATAAGAGGTATGTCCTTCAATCACCTCAGCCAGAACGTTGTCCAGAGATCCCATGATCATTCCGGCATCGGCATGGTGGCTGTTGGTAAATTCTTCAACCTCATCCATATGGCAGCGTCCGCAATCATTGGGGGTCACAATGGTGGCAATCAATTCCCCTTCGTGTTCATATGCATCGACGTCACCCTCGTTGGCTTTATGGCATTCCAGACATCCCACTCCGACCTCTGCATGTTTGCTGTTTTTCCATTGCCCGGCGATGACTTTCCCAACTCCTTTTTCCCCATGACAGCTGATGCAGTGTTTGGTTCCTGCATCCATTATGGGCGCCGGCTTAAAACCGGGCATCTGCCTCTGGGTTTCTTTCCAGAGGGCAATCAAAAGCACCGTCAGGAATACGATACTCAATACTCCGATAATAGTTCGTTTTGTGGTTAAACTTGTTGACATGGCTGAGTTAATTTTATTAATGATTTGTAATTCCGTATTATTAATGGCCAAATATTTCCCATACCAGAAATCCATTGATCGTGAAAAAACCAAGGACCCCTATCCAGAATGCCACCTCCTTACCGGGGAGTTTTTTCTCAAAAAACCGGTCAACGAACGGCCACACATACAGGAGCAAAATAAAAAGAATGGGACCCAATACACCCAGCTTCAGGTTGGTGATCTTTAACCACCTGAATACAGGATAGAAATACCATTCGGGTTTAATATGCAGTGGTGTTACATTGGGATTTGCAGGTTCTCCCAGCCCAATAGGAAACAGCAGTGACAAAGAAACCAGGATCGTTAAGATCAGCGTTACAATGATAAGTTCTGTGATGACATGATCGGGAAATAAGGGATAGGTTTTTGTTTTAAGTTTTTCATCTCCCGGGAATTGTAATTCACTAACCCCAAGACCTCTGATAAGGTATAAATGAAGGGCAATGACCACCACCGTGATGAAGGGGATCAAAGACACATGAAAGAGGAAGAACCGCGTAAGGGTATTCTGTCCGATCTCGCTTCCCCCCCTGATAAAGTCAGCCAGCCAGGGGCCAATGAGTGGTGTGGCTCCTGCAATTCCTGTCCCTACCTTCATAGCCCAATACGACATTTGCTCATACACCAGGGAATATCCTGTAAACCCGAACATCAGGGTCAACAGGAAAAGGGTGACACCGAACATCCAGTTCAGTTCCCGGGGCCGTTTATAGGTCCTTGTAAAAAACACCCGGAGCATGTGAAGCATCAGGGCGGCAATCATGATGTTTGAAGCCCATCTGTGAATACTGCGAATGAGCCACCCAAACCTGACTGTATGTGTTATGTAATCAACGCTCTGATAAGCCTTTTCCGGGTCGGGCACATAGTAAAAGATCAACATCATGCCGGTAGCAACCTGGATGATAAACATGAACAGGGGCGTTCCTCCCAGGCCCCACCACCAGCGTTTCAGGTGGTTTGGAATGGGCTCTGACGAAATCTTTATTAAGGCATCTGTATCTATAGGAAAAGATTCATTAAACCAGCTTTTAAGTCCCATGATTATACCTTATTAATATCTCTAAAATATACAAAAACATTATCCCCCTCAATTTCAACTCTGTAGGTTTCAAGAGGGGTGGGAGGAGGTCCTTCCAGCACATTGCCGTCTTTATCAAAGCGCCCGTTATGACAGGGACAAAAGAACTGCTTGCGGTCCTTTTGCCAGAATACCGTACATCCCAGATGGCTGCAAACGGTGGAAATGGCTTTTACTTCCCGCTCACCGGTCCGTACCAACATGAGGTCCTTTCCACTGAGGTCTTTAAATCTCCGGGTTGCATTAATGGGAAATTCATCCAGGCCTACTGTGAAGATCCGGCGTTCCATTTCTCTTTTTACAGGCGTGATGAAACGAACTCCCATGGCAGCCATTCCGGTAAATGCCGCCCCCAGCGGGAAAAATGCCGCAAATGATTTCAATACATTTCTTCGATCCATTGAAGCAGGGTTATTTTGGTTTTATAAAATCCGGTTTGATGGACAACATGATCCAGGCCCAGTTGTTGATGGTTGTGTGATCGCCTCCCTTAACAGCCTGCATGGAAGCTGTAGCAAACATTTGTGAATACCCTCCAACCAGTATGATATTTTGTGCAATATTCCATCCCAATACCAGGTCCAGTTCCATGCCCAGATAATTTTTCAGACTGCTTGCCGGATCTGCCGGATCAAGAATTCTGGCAGCCGAAGAAAAATGATGCAGGGCAAGGCGTGGTGTCCATTTTCCGGTCTTATAAGCTAATTTAAGATAAATATCCACCAAACCAACATCATCTCTGTGATTCCCCACATAAAAATAATCCATTAATCCGTTAAATTTATGGTTGGTGCCAAAAAGTGGGGCGAAGGAATAATTGGTTGAGTTGTTGTCCTCGCCGGTACCGGAGAGGTATTCAAATCCCAGTGTGGGGGTTAATCCAGGGTTAAAGGTCTTCATAACTTCTGCAAAGATGTATCCGGCTGAAAGATCCTTTTTTGTCACATCCCTGCCCATTTGATAATAGCCGGCTGCATTTAATTTAATTCCTGAAAAAGTAAAATTCCAATACATACCGATCGTTTGGGAGTACATCACACTGGTATCTGCAGTCTGACGGCCATTGTTCAAAAACAGCAGACTTCCTTTCTGGTTTTCAAACTCTTTATGCAGCCACAAAAATTGCATGGTTTTATAATTTCGGGAAACAGAGTAATAATTGGTGGTCAGTTGCTCCCGGTCCTGATTGTAGGCAACACCCGCATGGCCCCTGAATCCGTTTTTTTCATACTTTACCAAAAGCAGGTCGTGGCTTCTGGCCTGTTGTGCCCAATCCACATCTCCCAGGATACGATGGTCATCGTAAGCCAGTTCCTGACGTCCGAACCTTATACTGAAATTTTCTGTCAGCATTAATTCTCCCCAGGCTTCATGCATAGAAAAAAAATCATCTGAAACATTGAGCTGGGACGTACTGCCCCAGGTTCTGATATCCTGAAAACTGAAAAATACCCTGAATTTTTCAGCATTGAAGCCGAGTTTCAAACGGGCCCTTTGTGAAATAAAAAAAGCTGCGTCCTGGCTGGGATAGGCCAGGGTTTTAAAGCCCCTTCTGTATTCAGACCTGGGTCTCAATTCTCCTGAAAATCCAGGCTGACTGAATACAACCCTTCCAGGGATCAGGAAAAGCAGGCTAATAAGAATCAACAGTGTAAGTCTTTTTTTCATTGAATTGAAATTTCAGCAATGATAAATCTATAGTCTCACTGACTTAACGGATCATTGTCAGTACCATTTTAAAACGCTCCACAGCCTCCACGGCATGGGGCACATCAGCAGGCATGATAATGCTTGTGCCTTCCTTTAATATAAAAGGATGGCCCCCGATTGTAATCCTTGCAGTTCCGTCAATAACCTGTATCAGTGCATCAAAGGGGGCTGTATGCTCGCTCAGGCTTTCTCCCTTATCAAAAGCAAATAATGAAATGTTTCCCGATGCTGATTTAATTACTTTTTTGCTTACAATACCGTTGGATGAATAATCTACTTCCGCCGGAAAGCTGAATACTTCTGAGTGTTTAAATCCCGGTTCCATATTAATGATGTTTTGATTTATAATTAATAATTACTATTCACAGCCAGGGGCCTCATTGTCGGGTCTTTCAGGTGGCTGTCCCTGTTCTGTTTTGTATGCAATTCTCCCAACAAGGATCAGTAAGAAAGTAGCTACGCCGGCAATGGCCAGCAACAGATTCAAATACTTTGTATACGGGATCAGATATTGAAACCAGAATGCCATCAGTGCAGACCATACACCGGCACACCAGGGACAGGTGAGGAGGGAGCGGATGGACACCATAAATCCTATATCCGGAAAGGAAGCTACAATCTCCCTTGGAAGTCTGAATATCCGGTCATGGACAACCAGGCGTGTCAGTCTGAATGCAGCCAAAATAATCACAATGACCTCGCTGGTCTTAATAGAATCAAATCGATGACCCGATCGTTCAAACAGGTAGCCGGAAACAATGACTAAACCTGCAAAAATAATTATGGAAAGAGTGTTAAAGAGTTTTTCCTGGGTTTGAACCTTCATACCACATGGGGTTGGTGAAACTTGTTAAGCCAGATCTGATGGTATTTTTACAATATTACTTGTAATACAGGAATATAAGCGTAACATTTGTTACACCTTTTGCATGTTTATTATCATTTTAATCATTACAGAATCCGGTTATGTATGAAATATTATCCAAAACCCCCCTTTTCAAAGGCTTCACTACAGATGAGATCCCGGGTTTGCTGAACCGTGAAAATTACACCATAAAACGGTTCTGGAAAGACGAGATCGTTGCCTGCCAGGGAGATCCATGTAATCAACTCATGATATTGATAAGTGGTACCGTCAGCGGGCACATGCTTGATTATTCAGGAAAGACTTTAAAAGTGGAGGATATTGCTGCGCCACGGGCCATTGCCCAAGGTTTTATCTTTGGGAAAAATCCAATGTTTCCGGTGACGATCCAGGTGATCAAAGATGCGCAGATCCTCTTCATTCCAAGACCTTCAATTATAGAACATTTCAAGAATAATGAACGCTTTCTTGCCAACTTCCTGGATACCATATCAAATTACATTTTCTTCCTTTCACAGCGCATATTTTTTCTATCCTTCAAGACCATCCGTGAAAAGATTGCACAGTATTGTCTGGTCAACTCTGGCACAGATCAGGAGACTTTCAGATTAGATAAGAACCTGACTGAATTGGCCGCTTATTTTGGAGTTTCAAGGCCCTCGCTCAGCCGGGTTGTTGGTGAACTTAGAAAGGAAGTCATCCTCAGCATACAGAATCGCAGCGTCACCATTCTGGATCGAAAGGAACTGCAAAAAATCGTCCACTCCGGCCAAACCGGCCTGGAGTAAAACCAATGCTTCATCAGCCGGCCGGAGAAAATTCTCCCCGGAAGCGCTCAAAGTACCGTGTAAAAACGGGATCCATTTTTGCACTGAGTTCCGTCTGGCCATAGGTCCGTGCAAGGTTTATCAACTCCTGGAGTATCTGCAGGCTCATCTGTTTGTCGCTTTCAATACTCCGCCCTTTGGATCCCGGCAGGGAAAAATAATATTTGAGCTCCCTATCCACCTGAGTGAAAATAGTGTCCATCAACTGGTTGGCCTTTTCTGTTTTTTCTGCCAGATAATAGGCATCCACCAGGCGCGTTGAATAAATATCATGGGGGATTTTTTCCGGTGGCAACAATTCCAGGCAGCGTTCAACCACGGCCAGTGCAGAATCTTTCTTCCCCTCATTTATCAGTCCGAGTGCCAGCCGGGCAAAATTATTCCGCACCCGGATAACTTTCAGGGTTCTCCGCGTATAATAATCCAGATACACATCCGGATCTTCCATATTGCCCCATCTGAATTTTTCCATATAGTTTTGATACATGGCCTCCAGGTTGGCCCCGCCATAATCCAGAAACCGTGAGCGTTCTTCGTTTTTAATCGGCACCA
>CAYOFK010000031.1:0-7557 GCA_964403185.1 uncultured Rikenellaceae bacterium
TAATCCTTCTTCTTTTCTTTTTCCTGGTTTCTGCATCTCTTGAGGAAGCAACCGGTTTTTTCTTTTCCTCCTTAGCCGGCAGTTCGATCTTACCAACAACGGTAGGGCCACTCAGTTTCTCTATACTGGATTTAAAGATCTCCTGCTCAGCAGGTTCTTCCTTTACAGGAGCTTTCTCAACAACCTCTTTTTCAAGGGGTTCTTCCTTTGCGACTTTTTCTTTAACGTGTTCTTTATCCTCTTTGGTTTTCTTTTCTTTCGGTTCGGCGGTTTTTCTGGTCTTTGGCTTTTTCTTTACAGAATCCAGATCAATTTTACCAACAACTTTAACATCGACGTCCTTCTTTTCTTTCTTTTTTTCTTCCCCGGTTGGTGCGGCATCTTTTCCGTGAGTTTTTTCCGGAGTTTTTTTCTTTGGGGGGGCTTTTTCCCTGGTTTCTTCAGGTGCTTTCACTTCCTCAATTAGAGTGCCACTGGTATTTTTAACGAAAACCTCCTCTTCCGTAACTGGAATTACTGCTTCAGCGGGAACTCCTGTAACTGAAGCATCTTCTTTTTCTTGCTGCTCTCTGAGGTTCTTCAATGTCAGCTCATCCGATTTTTTCTTAATAGAAAGGTCTGTGCTATACTCGTCAGCAAGCATTTCATATACTTCGGGATCAATCTTTGTGTTGGGATCGGGACTGATCTCAACGCCTTTTTTATCGAGGAAATCAATAATTGTGGAAATTCCAACATTAAATTCCCGAGCTGCTTTACTTAGCCGTGTTGCTTTTTTCTCCATATATCGTTCTCTCACTATCTGTATTGCTCAACATCATGTTACACCAGGACAGATGCCAAAATAAAAGGATTCGTTACAATTATTCAAATTCTGCTTTTAAAATTTTCACAATCTCCCGGATGGTTTCTTCCTCAAGATCGGTTCGTTTCACCAGGTCTGCGGGAGGCACTTCGAGGACGCTCTTGGCTGTATCACAACCTATGGCTTTCAATTCATCGATGATCCAACTCTCAATCTCATCAGCAAATTCTTCCAGGTTGACATCCTCGTCGTCCGCTTCTTCAGAATCCCTGTAAACATCGATTTCATACTCGGTCAACTGGCTGGCCAGTTTTATATTCAATCCTCCTTTACCAATGGCAAGTGAAACCTCGTTTGGTTTTAAATAGACATCGGCCTTGTTTTCATCCTGGTTCAATTTTATTGACACAATTTTTGCCGGATTTAAGGCGCGTTGTATGTATAACTGAATGTTGGTAGTGTAGTTGATGACATCAATGTTTTCATTTCTTAATTCTCTGACAATCCCATGAATTCTGGATCCTTTCATCCCTACGCAGGCGCCAACCGGATCGATTCTTTCATCGTATGATTCTACGGCTACTTTAGCACGTTCACCCGGTACACGCACGATTTTTTTAATTGTAATCAGACCGTCAAATATTTCCGGGACTTCCAATTCGAACAATCGCTCCAGGAATATAGGCGAAGTTCTTGAAAGAATGATTACCGGGCTGTTATTCCGCATTTCAACCTGCACAACAACCGCCCTTATGATATCTCCTTTATGGAAATAATCTGAAGGGATCTGCTCGCTTTTCGGAAGCAACAATTCATTGCCGTCGTCATCCAGGATGAGGATTTCACGCTTCCAGACCTGATATACTTCACCGGTTACAATGTCTCCGGTGCGATCTTTATACTTGTTAAACACATTGCTTTTCTCAAGGTCCAGGATCCGTGATGTCAGATTTTGCCTGAGGGCTAATATGGCACGTCTTCCAAAATCCAGAAGTTTCACTTCGTCGGTAACATCTTCGCCAACTTCATAATCTTCATCGATCTTTTTGGCTTCAGAAAGGGGGATTTGCAGGTTTGGGTCTTCAACCTTGTCATCCTCTACCACTTCCCTGTTTCTCCATATCTCGAAGTCTCCTTTATCAATATTTACGATCACATCAAAGTTTTCATCTGTCCCAAACTTTTTCAGCAGCATGCTTTTAAATACATCCTCCAGGACACTCATCATGGTAGGCCTGTCGATGTTTTTTAATTCTTTAAATTCAGCAAATGTGTCAATTAGATTTATTTGTTCCATTTTAATTTAACACCTCTTTAAAATGATATATTCCGTTTTATTTCAATAATTTCTCTTCTGTCAAATGTTTCCACCTTCATTTGTTTTCTTTTTTTCTTCTCTCCGGGAATAGTAACAACTTCTTCAAATTCAATTTCAACAGTTTTATTTTTCGTGCCGATAAGCTTTCCGGCACGTCTGGTTCCGTCAGTAAATTTTACAGATATCTGCTTCCCTGTGGTTTTAGTAAACTGTTCATCTACTTTCAGTGGCATGTCAATTCCCGGAGAGGACACTTCCATGTGGAGATTGACCCCTTCCTCATTGAGTTTTCCATCAAGGAACCTGGATATTTGCACACATTCCTGAATAGAAATGCCCTGCATATTATCAACAAAAACTTTTATTTTATTGCCGGTCAGGACATCCACTATAAAGAAATCAACCTTCTCCTTCAGTTCCTTTTCATTCAAATACTCCCGTATCTTTTCTTCGTCGGCCATATTTTATTATAACAAAATAGGGGACACTGTCCCCTACATTACTCCTCATACCGGGCGCAAAGATAATATTAAATCATTTATGAAACAAATTATCAGGATTTTTATAACCGCCATACAGTTGGCCCTGCTGGGGGCTGTATCAAAAGTGTATTTTACCACAAGGATCACAAACCTGCCTGCCTGCCGAAGACCGGTCAGGCAAGGCTGACAGTGTCGCAACACCAATAGATATCTTCGTCTACCGGTTCACCAATGAACATCAAAAAGAGGGCTCTGTTTTGCATATTCAGATCAAAGTATATATTATTAGGGGTCCGGAGTCATCATTTTTCTATTTTTAATTCCCCCCGGATAACAATGATTTCTAACATTACGTAACTTTACAAGGTGGGAAGAGAAACAATCAGAAAGATTATCAACGATCCGGTATACGGTTTTATCCGCATACCGGACCTTCTCGTTCTGAAGATCATTGACCATCCGTTTTTTCAGAGGCTCCGCCGTATCAGGCAACTGGGATTGACTTATTTAGTTTACCCCGGCGCCCAACACACGCGCTTTCAGCACTGTCTGGGAGCCATGCATTTAATGAACTCTGCCATTGAAGTATTGCGTTCAAAAGGTGTACAAATAACGGAGGAGGAATCCCAGGCACTCATTATTGCTATATTATTGCATGACATCGGGCATGGTCCCTTTTCACATGGCCTTGAACAGAGCCTGATTGAGGGATTTGACCATGAAGACCTTTCAGTTTTATTCATGGAAGAACTGAACCGCCGCTTTGAAGGAGCACTTTCCCTTGCTATAAAGATCTTTAAGAACCAATACAAGAAAAAGTTCATGTTTCAGCTGATATCAGGTCAACTGGACATGGACCGGATGGATTATCTGCGCAGGGACAGTTTTTTTACAGGAGTGACCGAGGGAGTCATAGGTTCTGACCGGATTATTAAGATGATTGATGTGGTTGATGACTACCTGGTAGTGGAAGAAAAAGGAATCTATTCTATTGAGAAATTTCTCATTGCCAGACGATTGATGTACTGGCAGGTGTACCTGCACAAGACCGTTTTATCGGCAGAATTATTGTTGGTGAACATTTTGAAAAGAGCAAAGGAACTCAGTTTGGCAGGGAGTTCTATGTTCAGTACACCGGCCTTGTTGTATTTCCTGAACCAGCGGATTTCGCGCGAGACGGGTTTTGGTCCCGGACACTCTGCTGAATCCAGACAATTATTAGAGAGATTTGCCTGCCTGGACGACCATGATATGATCACGGCATTTAAAGAGTGGACTGGCAATAGCGACACTGTTTTGTCCTTACTTTGCCGCCGTTTGATAAACCGGAACCTGTTCAGGGTGGAATTTCAGGGCCAGGCGTTTCAAAAGGATCAGATTGCCAATATCAGGACCTGGGTCCGGAAAACATATAACATTCCTGAAGAGCAGGCAGATTATTTTGTGGTTGAGCAACAGATTGGGATACATTTGAATGATCCGGCTGATCAAAACATACAAATTCTGGGTAAAGATGGTCAGGTCAGGGATGTGAGTCAGGTTTCTGATATGTTAAATGCGGAGGTACTTACCAAAAACGTTAGAAAATATTGCCTGAGTTATCCCAAAGAATACAGGAATTAATATAATTGAGTACACTAATTTAATACCAGAGAGATATGGAATTTACAGCACGCAGTATTGCGGAATTTCTGAAAGGTGAAATTGTTGGAGACCCGGATACAAAGGTCAGCGGTGTTGCAAAAATTGAAGAAGGTGTTGAGGGATCTTTAAGCTTTCTTGCCAATCCGAAATACGCCGGGTTTGCATATACTACAAAGGCCAGTATTCTAATAGTTAATGAAGATTTTCAGCCCACAAAAGAGGTTTCGGCAACCATGATAAAGGTTAAAGATGCATATCAGGCTATTGCCCGGCTTCTTCAGTTACAGGAATCGATGAAACCAAAAAAAACCGGGGTCCACCCGCAATCTGTCATTGAGGATTCAACCAACTATGGCGGGGAGCTTTACCTTGGAGCGCATGCCTATGTGGGTGAAAATTGTAAGATTGGCAACAATGTGAAAATTTACCCCCAGGTTTATATTGGGGATAATGTTGAAATAGGCGATGATTGTATTTTTTTCCCCGGCGTCAAGGTGTATCAGGATTGTAAGATTGGAAGCAACTGCATCATACATGCCGGAGCGGTAATCGGGAGTGATGGTTTTGGATTTGCACCGGATGCAGACAATGATTATAATAAGATCCCGCAGATTGGGAATGTCATTCTGAATGATCGTGTTGAGATCGGGGCCAATACCACAATTGACCGGGCCACCCTGGGATCAACGGTGCTTGGTAAAGGCGTGAAACTCGACAACCTGATCCAGATTGCCCATAATGTGGAAATCGGAACCAATACGGTCATGGCTGCCCAAAGTGGTGTGGCAGGTTCAACCAAAATTGGCAAAGACTGCATGTTTGGCGGACAGGTTGGTATTACAGGACATATTACTGTTGCCAACGGGATTAAAGTCGGAGCCCAGGCAGGTATTGCCGCAAGCATTAAAGAAGAAGGCGTCATTCTTTTAGGCTCTCCGGTGTTAAAGATAGGCGACTATAACCGCTCATACGTATATTTTAAAAAACTGCCGGCATTGGTAAAACGTCTTGAACGCCTTGAGAAAACCGTAGATGCCATCAAACATTAGAGCCTAACTGTCTGTTATTCAATTAAACAATTATCCGGATTTATCTTATTTCTGTGAGGATTCGTTATTGATTATCCTATTTTTTGTATCTTGCGCCCGTTTATAAAAAGGGAACACTAAATCAGGAAATGGCGGATAAACAAAAAACTATAAAAAGACCGGTAAGTCTGAAAGGCCTTGGATTACACTCCGGCGTGGATGTTGAGATCACCTTTAAGCCTGCACCTGAAAACCATGGACATGTATTTGTACGGACAGATATTCCGGAAAGGCCAATAGTTCATGGCCTGGCGGAAAATGTTGTGGATACATCAAGGGGCACAACCCTGGAAGAAAATGGGGTCAGGGTATCTACTATTGAACATGTACTGGCTGCTTTTACAGGTCTGGGCATTGACAATGTGCTTATTGAGCTGAATGGACCTGAAGCGCCCATCATGGGCGGCAGTTCAAAAAAATTCGTTCAGGCAGTTAACAGTGTTGGGATTAAAGAACTGGAAGCGGACCGTTCCTATTTTAAGGTCACTGAAAAAATAACTTTTTCCGATGAGGAAAATGGCGTAGATATCATATTGTATCCCGACGATCATCTGAGCATCAATGTTCTTATCGATTATAATTCCAAAGTTCTTGGAAATCAATATGCCATTCTTAATCACCTCTCGGATTTTGAGAGTGATATTTCCATGTGCCGGACTTTTGTATTTTTTCATGAACTTGAAATGTTGGCCCAGCGGGGACTTATTAAGGGAGGGGACCTTGACAATGCCATTGTTATTATGGATAGAAAGGTGGAACAGGAAGAGGTTGACAGGATTGCAGACCTTTTTAACAAACCACATATAAAAGTCAATTCTGAAGGTGTGTTGAATAATGTTGACCTGCATTTTCCCAATGAACCTGCACGTCACAAATTGCTTGATATTATGGGGGATCTGGCCCTGATTGGAAAACCTGTAATAGGAAAGATTGTGGCAACGCGTCCGGGGCATCATGCCAACACTGAGCTGGCCAAATTGATCAGGCAGGAGATCAAAAAAGCTGCTTCAAAAAAGAGGGCTCCTTTATACGATCCTTCCAAACCGGCGGTTTTGGATGTGCAGGATATAAAAAAGCTGCTGCCACACAGGTATCCCTTTTTATTGGTTGACAGGATCATCTACCTGGATGAAACCTCCATTATTGGAATTAAAAATGTAAGCTTCAATGAACCCTTTTTTCAGGGTCATTTCCCTGATGAGCCTGTAATGCCAGGCGTGTTACAGATTGAAGCCATGGCCCAGGTAGGAGGGGTTCTGGTTCTCAGTAAACTGGAGGATCCTGAAACATATTCAACCTATTTTCTGAAAATCGATAAGGTAAAATTCAAACAAAAAGTGGTGCCTGGCGACACACTCATCTTTAAAATCGAGCAAAACACTCCCATGAAGAGGGGTATCGCCACGATGTTTGCACAGGCATTTGTTGGAAATAAACTGGTCATGGAAGGTGAATTAATGGCTCAAATTGTTAAAAACAAATAGCATTCCCATGATCCATAAACTGGCTGTCATCGATCCGGATGCGCAAATTGGGAAGGATGTTTCTGTTGGACCATTCAGCTCAATTGAGAATGACACCCTTATCGGAGACGGAACCTGGATCGGACCCAATGTCACCATTATGAGTGGTGCCCGGATCGGAAAAAACTGTAAGGTTTTTCCAGGGGCAGTGATCTCTGCCATTCCTCAGGACATGAAATTTGACGGGGAGTATTCAACAGTTGAAATTGGTGACCATACAACCATACGTGAATGCGTAACGGTAAACCGGGGAACCAGGGCAAAAAACAAAACCATTGTGGGTGATCATGCGTTGTTAATGGCTTATGTGCATATTGCCCACGATTGTATCGTTGGAAATCAATGCGTCATTGTAAATTCCTGCGGGCTTGCAGGGGAAGTTGAGGTAGGTGATTTTGCCATTCTTGGCGGGGCTACTGTAGTGCACCAATTTGTGAAAATCGGAGCCCACTGCATTATCGGGGGCGGTTCCAAAGTCCGGGTGGACGTACCTCCCTATGTCAAAGCCGACCGCGAACCGCTTTCGTATATTGGTGTCAACTCTGTAGGGTTGCGACGCAGGCACTTTAACATTGATAAGATCAATGAGATACAGGATATGTACCGCTGTTTTTTCCAAAAGGGATTGAATAGTACACAAGCCATGGAGGAGGTTGAAAACAACTTTAAGCAGTCGGTAGAACGAGACACGGTTCTG